>NZ_JBRUGW010000003.1:0-116485 GCF_053206505.1 Streptococcus fryi
ATTCCATATGAGGCTTTCTAATGATGGTTTGCTTGCTTTTCATTATAGGTCATATGGGACTTTTTGATACTCAAAAGGCCCTATAATCTCTATGGTGGAGTTACCCACTACAGAAATTATAGAGCCACAAAACCTCTTGATAAGTTCTATATCCTTCTAGGTAAATGTAGTGTTTATCTAGAAGGATATAGGACTTTTTGCATTTGGTAAAGCATTTCCGAGATTTATTTTACACTAACAAAGCATTTAGCATACATGTTATGACAGTTGAGGTTTAGTGTTATTTTCAAGATTTCTTTATGTATACAATGTATAAAGAAAACATCACTTCTCTCAATAGTAGATGACAAGAAGTGATGTAATGATATTTATTGGATATTTAGTTTATTTTTGATAATCAAGTAAGTACCGATGTAGAATATAATGGCTGAAATAGAAGATTCTATAATTCCGCTGATTAAGTAAGTATCCATAACAAAGTCTGGAGTAAAGAATTCCATATTATATCCAATTGCTAAATCAAATACTGACCAGATGACAATTATTGTAAAGTATGCAACAAATCCCATCAAACCACGACGATCTTGGAAGAGTTGACCGATTGAAATCGAAAAATAAATTAACATAATGGCTGATAAAACTGAAGTCAGAGCAAATAGGATAAAGAGTCCAGCTTGAGGTGTCATTAAGTAAGGTTTGAGACGTGGCAATATAATCAACACATCTTTTAATGCAAATGATGGTAAACTAATGAGGACAAAACTTAGGACAAGAACTAAGGAATTCAATAGTGACCAGAAGACTGAGGTTAAGAGTTTTGATAAGATGACTGCATGTGTACTAACAGGAAGTGTTAGTGTTAGGTAACCTTCTCGTCCGAAAATATTGGTATTAAATCTGGAAATGATTAAGAATAATGTCGAAATTGAGATACCAACAATAATGGCAACGAGTGTCATTGTTAAGAAGAAGTAGAAGGTGTCCTGAACATATAGCATTTCATTTTCAGCACTGTGTTTAAGAGTTGAGTTAATGGTGAATCCTATTATAATAGATAGGATTAAAGCGCCAGCGTAAAGTAGAAAATACCATTTTCCTGCTGCTTTTATTTCGTATTTTAATAGTTTCCCAAACATGATTAACCTCCTTATGTTCTAAACACGTCTCTAAAAATAGCATCGATTGATTTGCCATGTTCTTCGCGCAAGTCATCAGTATTGCCTTGTAGAACAAGTTCTCCTTTACGGATAAAGATAGCCTCATCTAAAATAGGCTCGATATCTGAGATGAGATGTGTTGAAATGATTACAGAAGCCTCTTCTGAATAATTATTGATTATGGTTTTTAAAATATATTCACGAGCTGCAGGATCAACACCACCAATTGGTTCATCAAGAATATAGAGTTTAGCTTTACGGCTCATCACTAAAATCAATTGAACTTTTTCTTTATTTCCTTTTGAGAGGTTTTTTAACTTTTCATCACAGCTGATATCTAAATCATTGAGAAGATTTTCAGCACGTTCTCTGTCAAAATCTTCATAGAAATCTTCAAACAAGGTCAACATGTCAAAAACTTTCATATTATCTCTGAGATATGTTGTATCTGGTAGGTAAGAGATTATTTTTTTTGTCTCAACTGAAGGTCTAAAGCCGTTGATGACAATCTCACCACTGGTTGGTTGTAAAAGCCCATTAATCAATTTAATGAGTGTTGTTTTACCACTTCCGTTTGGTCCTAAAAGACCAATGATTTTACCTGAAGGGATAGATAGGGTTAAATTATCTAGGGCAGTATGTTTACCATATTTTTTAGTTACACGATGAACTTGTAAAAGTTGTGTCATAATGATTCTCCTTTAACCACTTGTGATGTTTCCAAATAGGTAGAAACCGTATTGATAATGGACTGGTTATCCAATCCAATCTGTTTCATTTTAGAGATGAAATTTAATATTTCAGTTTCTGCTAGTTCCTGGCGTTGCTGACGAATAAGTTCTAAGTCATCTGTGACAAATCGTCCTGATGTCCTTTGAGAATAGACAATTCCTTCACGTTCTAATTCAGTAAACGCACGTTGAATGGTATTGGGATTAACACCGGCTTCCTCTGCTAATTCTCTAACAGTTGCTAACTGTTGCCCACTTTTTATCACGCCACTAATAATTTGTAGCTTGATGTGATGAGCTATTTGTGCATAAATTGGAGATTTTTCATCAAATATCCATGCCATAGCTTGCTCCTTTCTGAAGGTAACATAAAGATGATAAATGAGTTATCTTTTGTATTATCATAATAAAACAAAAGAACGACTTTGTCAAGAAAGTTCTGTTTTTTTATAGTATAATATTAATTAACTAGTCAGTTATCTCTATATCAAGCAAGGAGAGGAGTTTTATGTTTGCTCAATTAGATACTAAAACGGTCTATTCCTTTATGGATAGTGTTATTGATATTGAAAACTACATTCAAAAGGCTTGTGAGCTGGGGTATAAAACCCTAGGTATTATGGATAGGGACAATCTTTATACAGCCTATCATTTTGTTAAGGCATGTGAAAAGGTAGATATCCAACCCATTATTGGACTTGAAATAAAGATCGCAATAAAAGGGCAATCAGTATCATTACAGTTGATCTCCTTAAATACAAACGGCTATAAGCAGTTGATGAAAATTTCAACGGCTGTTATGACGAATCATCGTGATTGGGATGATATTGTCCAATTTTTAGAAGACATTGCTATAATCATACCTTATAAGGATAACAAGGAAGTCGTTAAAGAAGTAAAATTGCCGATGTCATACTATATTGGTGTTTATCCAGATACAGAAATCCAATCATTTTCAGCTAAAACAATCGCTCTGCACCAAGTTAGGTATTTTGAGAAAGAAGATATTGAAACTCTTCATGTATTGCATGCTATTAGGGAAAACACTTCTTTAAGCAACACTCCCCCACCAACCCCTCATCAGGAATTTTTATCTCCATTTCAAATTGAGGCTATCTTTCAAGAACGTTATCCAGAAGCTTTAGACAATCTTGATGAATTGGTGAAGGGGGTAAAATACACATTTGATTCTCATCTTAAATTACCAAGATTTAATCCTTCTAAAGAAGCTGTTGTAGAACTCAGGGAGCTAGCAGAAGCTGGGCTTTTGGCAAAAGGTTGTCAAACAAGTTTCTATCAAAAGAGACTTGACCATGAACTGAGTATTATCCACAAAATGGGATTTGATGATTATTTTTTGATTGTCTGGGATCTCATTCAGTTTGGTTTGAGAAGTGGTTACTATATGGGAATGGGTCGTGGTTCGGCAGCAGGAAGTTTAGTTGCCTATGCTTTAGATATTACAGGTATTGATCCAGTCAAAAATAACCTCCTTTTTGAGCGTTTTTTAAATGAGGAACGCTACAGCATGCCTGATATTGATATCGATTTACCTGATATTTATCGTACTCATTTTTTGAATTATACAAAAGAACGCTATGGAGATAATCATTCTGCTCAAATTGTGACATTTTCTACTTTTGGAGCTAAACAAGCGATTAGGGATGTCTTTAAGCGATTTGGTGCTAAAGAGTATGAATTGAGTAATCTAACAAAGAAAATCGGTTTTAAGGACACACTTGATTCGGCTTATCAAAAACAGCTATCCTTGAGACAATTGATTAACAGTCGTGTAGAATTTCAGAAAGCTTTTGCGATTGCCAAACGAATTGAAGGCAAACCAAGACAGACATCTATCCATGCGGCAGGAGTTGTTATGAGTGATGATCTCCTGACGGAGCATATTCCTTTGAAATCAGGTGAGGATATGATGATCACTCAGTACGACGCGTCAGCAGTAGAAGCGAATGGATTACTGAAAATGGATTTTCTTGGCTTACGTAATCTAACTTTTGTTCAAAAGATGAAAGAGAAATTGTTCTTTGAACAAGGCATTTCAATTGATATACGTGAGATTGACTTAGAAGATCAAAAAACGCTAGAGTTATTTGCACGTGGCGATACAAAAGGCATTTTTCAGTTTGAGCAAGCAGGAGCCATCAATCTGTTAAAAAGAATTAAACCTCAGCGTTTTGAAGAAGTTGTTGCGACGACAAGTCTAAATCGTCCGGGAGCCAGTGATTACATTGAAAATTTTATCAATCGTAAATATGGCAAGGAACAAGTAGACTTGATTGATCCCTTAATTGCGCCAATTTTAGAACCTACCTATGGTATTATGCTCTATCAAGAGCAGGTTATGCAAATTGCACAACTTTTTGGTGGTTTCACATTAGGTAAAGCTGATTTATTACGTCGTGCCATGTCTAAAAAAGATGCTCGAGAAATGCAGCGTATGGAAAGTGATTTTTTAGTAGGGGCACAATCTTTGGGGCATTCCTTAACAACGGCTAAACACTTGTTTGCGATGATGGCAAAGTTTGCTGGCTATGGTTTTAATAAAAGTCATGCCTATGCTTACTCAGCCTTAGCTTTTCAATTAGCCTATTTTAAAGCCCACTACCCATCTATCTTTTATGATGTGATGCTTAACTATTCTAGCAGTGATTACATTACTGATGCCCTATCATCTCATTTTAAATTAGCAAAACCGAACATCAACAATGTCGGTTATCATGATAAAATCAATCAAAATTATATTTTATTAGGGATGAAACATATCAGACAGCTCCCAAAAGATTTAGCTTTCTGGATTATAGAAAATAGACCTTTTGTAAGCATTGAAGATTTTTTGACAAGACTTCCAGAAAAGTATCACAAGCAAACATTGTTAGCTCCTCTGATACAGATTGGTTTATTTGACGAATTTGATACAAATAGGCGTCAAATCTTAGAAAATTTGGATACATTATTCATTTTTGTCACAGAACTAGGTAGTTTGTTTGCTGATTCGTCATATAGTTGGACGATTCATGATGATTATAGCGATTTAGAAAAATATCAATTGGAGCAAGATATTTTAGGCGTTGGTATAAGTCCTCATCCGCTTATTGGTTATTTAAAAGATTTTAAAGGTCACTATACACCGTTTGATGAGCTTATACCAGATCAGAGAGCAACCCTACTATGCCAAATAAGTTCTATTAGAATTATTAGAACAAAGAGCACTGGACAAGAAATGGCATTTTTAAAAGTATCAGATAGTAGGAAACATATAGATGTGACACTGTTTCCAGAAGTATTTAGTCGCTATAAATCTTTGATCCAAGAAGACCAAATGGTTTGGGTGAAAGGAAAAGTAAAAAAACGTGATGATCAAATGCAATTGGTTTTGGAAGAACTTGAGTTACTCAAGGAGGAGAAATTATGGATACTCCTAGCTAATCATGAGCATGATCAAATCATTGCCGATATTTTAAGTCGCTACAATGGTGATATTCCCGTTGTTTTGAGATATCAAGAGACTAGAGAGACATTGAGAATTCAGGAATTTAGAGTGAGAGATAGCACGGCTTTATTAAATGACCTGTCTCCATATGTCTTGAAAACGATTTTTCAGTAAAATATGTAAGAAAAACAAGCATTTTTCCAATCTATGTGCTATAATAGAAACGTTGAAATATCAAAAAAGGAGTATTAAAAAATGAAGCGTATTGCTGTTTTGACTAGTGGTGGTGACTCCCCTGGTATGAATGCTGCAGTTCGTGCAGTTGTTCGTCAAGCAATTTCAGAAGGAATGGAAGTTTACGGAATCAATAATGGCTATGCAGGCATGGTTGCAGGAGATATTTTCCCTCTTGATTCACGTACAGTAGGAGACAATATTTCTCGTGGAGGAACCTTTCTTTATTCTGCTCGTTATCCTGAGTTTGCTAAGTTAGAAGGTCAATTAGCTGGTATTGAGCAATTAAAAAAACACGGTATTGAAGGTGTTGTTGTTATCGGTGGCGATGGCTCTTACCATGGGGCTATGCGTTTAACAGAGCATGGTTTCCCAGCAATTGGTGTTCCAGGAACAATTGATAACGATATCGTTGGAACAGATTATACTATTGGTTTTGATACTGCAGTTAATACGGCTACTGAGGCTATTGATAAATTACGTGACACTTCTTCAAGTCACAAGCGTACTTTTGTTATTGAAGTCATGGGTAGAAATGCTGGTGACATTGCTCTTTGGGCAGGTATTGCGGCAGGTGCTGATCAAATTATTGTACCAGAAGAAGATTATGACATTAATGAAGTCGTAGCATCGATCAACCATGGTTACAATTTAGGTAAAAATCACCATATCATTGTTCTTGCTGAAGGCGTTATGAGCGGAGAAGCATTTGCTGCTAAACTTAAAGAAGCTGGAGACATTAGTGACCTTCGTGTGACTAACCTTGGTCATATTCTACGTGGTGGTTCACCGACTGCCCGTGACCGTGTTTTAGCATCTTGGATGGGTGCTCACGCGGTTAAGTTGCTTAAAGAAGGACGTGGTGGTTTAGCTGTTGGTGTTCACAACGAAGAACTTGTTGAGAGTCCAATTCTCGGAACAGCAGAAGAAAATGCTCTGTTCAGCTTGGGTGAAAATGGTAAGATTATTGTGAATAACCCACATAAAGCACGTCTTGATTTCGCTCAATTGAATAAAGATTTAGCTTTCTAATCATTAAAAATGTTATAACTTAGTCATAAAAGACAAAAAATAAAGGGAGTTTAACGAAACATGAATAAACGCGTAAAAATTGTTGCTACACTTGGTCCTGCTGTTGAAACACGTGGTGGTAAAAGTCAACACGAAAGTGGTTATTGGGGTGAGCCACTTGACGTTGAGACGTCAGCTCAAACTATTGCGAAATTAATTACTGAAGGGGCTAACGTTTTCCGTTTCAACTTCTCACATGGTGACCATGCTGAGCAAGGAGCACGTATGGCAACTGTTCGTCGTGCAGAAGAGATTGCAGGTCAAAAAGTTGGTTTCTTACTTGATACAAAAGGTCCTGAAATCCGTACAGAGCTTTTTGACGGTGAAGCAAAAGAATATTCATATAAAACAGGTGATCAACTTCGTGTAGCTACAAAACAAGGAATTAAATCAACAAAAGAGGTTATTGCTCTTAATGTTGCAGGTGGTCTTGACATTTTTGACGACGTTGAAGTTGGTAAACAAATTCTTGTTGACGATGGAAAACTTGGTTTGACTGTTATCGCTAAAGATGAAGAAAAACGTGAATTCATCGTTGGTGTTGAAAATGATGGTGTAATTGCCAAACAAAAAGGCGTTAACATTCCTTACACTAAGATTCCGTTCCCAGCCCTTGCTGAACGCGATAACGCTGATATCCGTTTTGGTCTTGAACAAGGCTTGAACTACATTGCTATCTCATTTGTTCGTACAGCAAGAGACGTTGAAGAAGTTCGTGCTATCTGTAACGAAACAGGTAACTCACATGTTCAACTCTTCGCTAAAATTGAAAACCAACAAGGTATTGACAATTTAGATGAAATTATTGAAGCTGCTGATGGTATCATGATTGCTCGTGGTGATATGGGAATTGAAGTACCATTTGAAATGGTTCCAGTTTACCAAAAAATGATTATCACGAAAGTTAATGCTGCAGGTAAAGCTGTTATTACAGCGACAAACATGCTTGAGACAATGACTGAAAAACCACGTGCGACGCGTTCAGAAGTATCAGATGTCTTCAATGCTGTTATCGATGGTACAGATGCAACAATGCTTTCTGGTGAGTCTGCAAACGGTAAATACCCTGTTGAGTCTGTTCGTACAATGGCTACTATTGCTAAGAATGCTCAAAATCACCTTAATACCTATGGTCGTTTAAGTTCAGCACACTTTGATCGTACTTCAAAAACAGAAGTTGTTGCATCAGCTGTTAAGGATGCGACACATTCAATGGACATTAAATTGGTTGTTGCGATTACTGAAACAGGTTATACAGCTCGCTCAATTTCAAAATACCGTCCAGATGCTGATATCCTAGCTGTTACTTTCTCTGAAAAAGTTCAAAAATCATTGATGTTGAATTGGGGTGTTATTCCAGTAGTTACTGAAAGACCAGCATCAACAGATGATATGTTTGAATTGGCAGAAAAAGTTGCACTTGAACAAGGTTTAGTAGAATCAGGTGATAATATCGTTATTGTGGCTGGTGTTCCAGTCGGTGTAGCTGGTTCAACTAACACAATGCGTGTTCGTACAGTTAAATAATTAAATTAACAAGGTAAGAAATTGGATTTTGAATTCAATTTCTTATTTTGTTTTCATAGCATATTGTTTTGTTTTTGAGAGTTCTTAGTCTCAGTTATTTAACAAGAAGATTAAGCCATAGCTACTGATTAGTTTTTAACGTTATTTTGCTTATCTTCGCATCTTTTTTTCCCATTTATTTTATGGTATAATAGCAGTATTAAGAAGAGGAGTAGTTATGGTCAAACGTGATTTTATTAGAAATATTGTTCTAGCCGTTTTAGCTATACTAATGCTTATTTTTTTAAGGCTTTTTGTCTTTGATACCTATCGTGTTGTTTCAGAGAATGCTAATGCTTTTATTAGAGAAAATGATTTGGTTACTGCAACGAAACATGATTTGCCTAACTATAAGGAGTTGGTTGTCTATAAATTTGACAATAAAACGCATATAGGTCGTGTCATAGGGCTTCCAGGGCAGACGATCACTTATATGGACGATATTTTTTACCTTGATACCATGGTGGAATCTCAGGATTATTTAGAAAAGTTGCGTACCAAGCACCTAGTTGCTTCTAATGGTGAGACAGCTTTTACACCTGATTTTACTTTAGAAACCCTGACAGAAGGAAAATATCAGACAATTCCAGATGATTATTATTTGATTTTGAATGATGATAGGCAAAATTTCAATGATAGTCGTACTTTTGGATTGATACCTAAAAAGCAAATCAAGGGAACTATTACATTTCGTTTATTACCTCTAGAGGATTTTGGTTTTATTGATGTGGAGTAACCAATATGGTTACTCTTTTTTTTGTAGTGTTTTATATCCAAATAGACTATACCAATTATAATAATTGACTTTAATGAAATAAAATTATATACTATTTTAGTGGTTTTTGAGTCTTATTGAAAGACTATACCAATTTACAATGACGATAGGAGAAGTAAGTCAGAATTATCTGACTGAAAAAAGTATATGTGTGGAATTGTTGGCGTTGTAGGCAATAAAAATGCAACTGACATTTTGATGCAAGGTTTGGAGAAGTTAGAGTATCGTGGATATGATTCTGCAGGTGTCTTTGTCTCTAATGGTCAAGGAAAGTCAAAATTAGTTAAGTCTGTTGGACGGATTGCAGAATTACGCGACAAAATCGGAATTGATATTGCGGGATCAGCGGGAATAGGACATACTAGATGGGCAACTCATGGTAAGCCGAGTGAAGCGAATGCACATCCTCACCGTTCTGAAACTGGACGCTTTGTTTTGGTTCATAATGGCGTTATTGAAAATTATGCAGAGATTAAGGAAACTTATCTTTCTAATCACCATCTTCAGGGACAAACCGATACAGAAATTGCGGTTCATTTAATCGGTAAGTTTGTTGAAGAAGATGAGATGCCTATTTTACCGGCTTTTCAAAAGGCTTTGTCTATCATTGAAGGGTCTTATGCGTTTGCATTAATGGATGCAAATGATGATAGCACTATTTATGTAGCTAAAAATAAGTCACCACTTCTCATTGGACTTGGTGATGGTTATAATATGATTTGTTCTGATGCCATGGCTATGATTAGAGAAACTAATGAGTATATGGAAATTCATGATAAAGAGCTTGTCATTGTCAAAAAGGATGGTGTGACTATCCAAGATTATGCAGGCCAACAAATCCATAGAGAAAGCTACATTGCTGAATTAGATTTGTCTGACATTGGTAAGGGAACTTACCCTTATTATATGCTTAAAGAAATTGACGAGCAACCAACGGTTATGCGCAAACTGCTTTCAGCTTATACTGAAGATAATCAGGTTAAGGTTGATAGAGGCATTGTTGATGCAGTGATAGAAGCAGATCGTATTTATATATTGGCTGCTGGGACATCTTACCATGCAGGCTTTGCTGCAAAAGACTTTTTAGAGCAGTTGACCAATACACCTGTTGAATTAGGTATTGCGTCAGAATGGGGCTACAACATGCCACTTCTTAGTGAGAAACCCTTATTCATTATGATTAGCCAATCAGGTGAAACGGCTGATAGTCGTCAAGTTTTAGTTAAGGCTAATGAGATGGGGATCCCAAGCTTAACTGTAACGAATGTTCCAAGTTCAACCTTATCTCGTGAGGCGACACACACCATGTTGTTGCATGCGGGTCCAGAGATTGCTGTTGCCTCGACCAAGGCTTATACAGCTCAAATTGCAACCTTAGCGATTTTAGCTAAAGCAGTAGGTGAAGCGATTGACAATCCTAAGGCTAAAGACTTTGATCTGATACATGAATTATCCCTTGTTGCACAATCAATGGAAGCGACTTTAGCCCAAAAAGAGCAAATTGAAGCTAAAGTATCAGAGCTTTTAGCGACTAGCCGTAACGCTTTTTATATCGGACGCGGTACAGATTATTACGTTGCCATGGAAGCCAGCTTGAAATTAAAAGAAATTTCATATATTCAGTGTGAAGGTTTTGCTGCAGGTGAATTAAAACACGGGACAATTGCTTTGATTGAAGATGGTGTGCCAGTTATTGCCTTGTTATCAAATAACCCAATTTTAGCATCACATACACGTGGAAATATTCAAGAGGTTACAGCAAGAGGAGCTAAAGTGCTGACCATTGCTGATGAAGTAATAGCGACAGCCAGTGATGACTTGACGATTTCAACGGTTCATCCGTATTTATCTGCTATTTCAATGGTTATTCCAACACAGTTGATTGCTTATTATGCAACTTTGCAACGTGGTCTTGACGTCGATAAACCACGTAACTTAGCTAAATCGGTAACGGTCGAATAATAGCTTGCTAAAATAGTCTGACTAGAGTAAAATAGTAAGGTAACTATTTATTACAGATGAAATAGATGATAAGATAAACGAGGAGAAAAAATGTCATTACCAAATTGTCCAAAATGTCAGTCAGAGTATGTTTATGAGGATGGTGCACTACTTGTATGCCCTGAATGTGCTTATGAATGGTCACCTAGTGATAGTGTAGAAGAAGAAGGTTTAGTTGTTCTTGATAGCAATGGAACAAGATTATCAGATGGAGATACTGTGACGGTTATAAAAGATTTAAAAGTTAAAGGTGCTCCTAAAGATATTAAGCAAGGTACGCGAGTAAAAAACATTCGTCTCGTTGAAGGGGACCACAATATTGATTGTAAAATTGATGGTTTTGGTGCCATGAAGCTTAAATCAGAATTTGTTAAAAAGGTCTAAATGTTCTTTTTAATAGCGCATATCAAATAGCTTTTGATGATTTAAAAACAACGGTTTAAATTCCGTTGTTTTTATTTTATAGATAAATGTTGACAAAAAGATTATCTATATGATATTTTTAGGTAAACCTAAATTATATATTAGAATCGACTAATGTAATATTTTGTTATTATGATAAGTTTTAAATTGTCATAAAACTTGTGTTGTCGTACTTAGAAAGATTTTTATGTCGAAACGTTCATTACTTAAATCATCCCTGCTCTTGTTTAGTAGTAGTATCTTATTTCTCAAGTGTAGAGTCATTGAAAAATCATTTATCTCAGAAAGGTTAATGCCTCTTTAATGCGTATTCAACACCATTATGGTGAATAAGTCAAAATGTAAATACTGAGATATCAGACTTTCTTATTTTCTTTATATGGAAAACCCTAGCTTTAACTCAGGCTAGGGTTATGATTCTATTTTAGTGGTTTGGTGGTAAATGACTTGCCAAATTTCGTGTCGTCGCCAAATACTGGTATGCTTTTCGTTGTTCAATTCATACGTTAATAATTTGGTTTTTTGACTAATAGTTTGAAAAGAGAAGTGTTCAATATTACTGGGTAAAAAGCGTTCTAGCTCAACGAGTTTTTGCTTATCGCTGATTTCGCCATTACTTTCGATATGATAAAAATTGTCGTGAATATGTTGGTCATAGTCAGGTAGTTTAGAGAGAATCATTTTTTCATAAGTCAAGAGTTTTTTGTAAACATTCTCAAAGATCTCATCTTCGGGTAGAGCAGATGGCTCTACATGGATATCAATATCATAGACGCCAAACTCATCCCGTAACAATTCTTCAACTTTTTCTGTAATAGCATGACTTTCATAAACAGATAAATCCGGATGCATCTCTAATACAATATCGAGATACACATTACTGCCGTAAGTGCGACCACGTTGAGATTTGACAGTGGTTATCTTAGGGATTTGTAAGATAGCTTCTTCATAGATGTGAAGTGTCTCTTCATTGAATCCATCGGATAAGGAGAAACTTGCCTGAGCAAAGATGTCATAGGCGGTTTTTAAAATAAATAAGGTAATAACGAAAGCAACAATTTGGTCGATCAGAGGAAAGTGTAACCAACTTGCTAATATGGCAAATGAGGTACCTATTGAAGTGACTGCATCTGCTAAATTATCCTTTGATGCTGCAATCAAGGCACTTGATTTAATCGTTTTTGCCAGATTTTTATTATAGGTATAAACAGCTAACATGACTAGAGCTGATAATAAACCAACAGCAGCACCTAAAGGGTCTATTTTAGGAGTGGTTTTACTAATGATGTTTTGGATGGTCTGAAAAAGAATTTGAATACCAATCATAAACATGATACAGGAAGTTAATAGACTTGCCAAATCTTCAATTTTCCAATGACCAAATTTATGGTCAACATCCGCTGGTTTACTTGCCATTTTGAGACCAATGAGTAGCGTCACGTTGCTGATAATATCTGAAAAGTTATTAAAGCCATCAGCCACTAGGGAAGAGGCCCCTAAACTGTAACCTGCTAATAGCTTTATACAGGCTAGAATGAGATAGGTCAGAATGCTCAGGATTGGTCCGCGTTCTGCCAGTTTTAAGTCTTCAGTTGGGGTTGACATAATTACTCCTAACTTAATTGTTTATTGAAATGGATTTGTATTATCGTTTAGCCATAGTCACAAATGTAAATTTATCAGGACGATAGCTGATGGTACCGTATTGGAAAATCTGACCATTCGACAGGTATGTTAGGCTGGTCATGACGGCTACCATATCAAAATCGCCCAAATCCATATTAGCTTTTTCTTCGTCGGTTGCGTAACGAAAGGCAATTTCTCTACGAGAGTGGGTGATTTTCAGTCCAAGTTCTGTCTCTAAATATTGATAAATGGATTGTTCGGCAATATCTTTATTGAGGTATGGGATGACTCGTCTATCAAAATAAGATAATTCATATTCAATCCGTTCACCATCGATTTCTCTACTGCGTCCAACACGGTAAAAATCGACACTGTCATCCACCTTAAATATTTCCATCAATAATGGTTCTCCTTGAACAATATAGAAGCTGTTCAAATGTGTTTTAATATCATGACCATCTGCTCTATTTAATTCATCGGAAGTTCGAATTTCACTAATATAGTTATTTTTAGTACGCCCTCGTTCGAGAACAATAGAATTTCTCCCTCTCATTTTTTGAATGTAGCCATCAAGTTCCAATTGCAATAATGCCTTGCGAATAGTATCTTTAGAGAAACCATAAAAAGCCATTAATTCATTTTCGGTAGGCAATTCCTGATTGACTTTTAATTCACCCTTATCTATCTTACTTTTGATATCGCTATAAACGGATTTATATTTACTCATCTTAATCTATTCCTTTGTTCTAACTCTCTTTAGTTTACCATAATTGGACTAACAAAACCATACCACTAATTATATGTACATAAAAGTGATATTATTTTAAAAATAATTACGTAAAACATATTGACTTTTGCAAACGTTTTCGTTAAAATATAATTGTTGTTGAAGGAGGTGAATCTGAAATAAATGAAATTATTAACCTTAAATGTTCATTCATGGCTTGAAGAAAACCAAGAGGACAAGCTGGTTATTTTAGCTAAGGCAATCGCTGAAAATGACTATGATGTTGTGGCTTTACAAGAAGTCAATCAGCTGATTGTCTCAGAAACGATTAGCCAACAGCTCAAAAAAGATAACTTTGGTATGTTATTAGTTCAAATGATTAATGAATGGTCTGACCATGTTTATTCTTACGTTTGGAGTCAATCACATATAGGGTATGACAAATACGAGGAAGGTATTGCTATCTTAACTAAGCTGCCGATCTATGATACAGATGCTTTCTATTGTAGCCAATCGACAGATATCAATTCTATCGCTGCAAGAAAAGTGGTCGGCTTAACCTTATCCTATCATAATCAGCTTATTGATTGCTACTCTTGCCATATTAATCTCCCAGATTGCAAGGGTGAAGATCAAGTTGAAAATGTTAGAAGTATTCTTAATAGGCACTCTGCCAAGCGTTTAAAGATATTATTAGGGGACTTTAATGTTGATGCCTTATCACAATCCAGAGAGTATCAACGGTTAAAAGAGTTACCACTTTATGATACCTATGATTTGGCAAAAGTTAAAGATGATGGTATTACGGCAACGAAAGCTATTGATGGTTGGGATAATCATTTCCAAGATAAAAGATTAGATTATGTCTTTGTTAATGAACCTTGCCAAGTTAATGCACATCGTGTGATTTTTAATGGTAAATATAAGCCTATTGTGTCAGATCATTATGGTGTTGAAGTAGAACTAGTTTTTTAGGAGGAGACAGATGAAAAAATTTTTAAGCTTTGAATTTTGGCAAAAATTCGGTAAGAGCTTGATGGTTGTGATTGCCGTTATGCCAGCGGCTGGATTGATGGTTAGTATCGGGAATTCTATTCCGTTGCTTAGTCAAGATTCGGCTACACTTGCCTTGATTGGTAATGTGATTGCTCAAATTGGTTGGGGGATTATTGGTAATCTCCACTTACTATTTGCACTTGCAATTGGTGGTAGTTGGGCTAAAGAAAGGGCAGGAGGAGCTTTTGCTGCAGGATTGGCTTTTATTCTGATTAACCTTATCACAGGTCATTTCTTCGGCGTATCAACAGCCATGCTCAATGATGCTGAAGCAACTGTTAAAACAGTCTTTGGGACAACTATCCCTGTATCTGGTTATTTTGTGTCTATCTTAGGTCAACCAGCTTTGAATATGGGTGTTTTTGTCGGTATGATAGCTGGTTTTGTAGGTGCAACAACATATAACAAGTACTACAATTATCGTAAACTTCCAGATGCTTTATCTTTCTTTAATGGTAAACGTTTTGTTCCTTTTGTTGTCATCTATCGTTCAGTTCTTGTTGCCTTGACATTGGCAGTGGTTTGGCCGCTGGTTCAGACAGGAATCAATAATTTCGGAAAATGGATTGCGAACTCACAAGACACAGCACCAATCTTAGCGCCATTTGTATATGGAACATTAGAACGTCTATTGTTACCATTTGGTTTGCATCACATGTTAACCATTCCGATGAACTACACTGCCTTAGGTGGTACTTATGAAATCTTAACTGGTGCTCAACAAGGTAGCCAAGTATTTGGACAAGATCCACTTTGGTTAGCTTGGATTACAGACTTAATTAACCTCAAAGATGCTGGCGAGCTTTCTCAGTATAATACGTTATTAACTAACGTGACACCAGCGCGTTTTAAAGTTGGACAAATGATTGGTTCAAGTGGTATTTTGATGGGCTTGGCTTATGCAATGTACCGTAATGTTGATGCTGACAAGAAAAAACAATATAAAGGTATGTTCATCTCAACTGTACTCGCTGTCTTTTTGACAGGTGTAACAGAGCCGATTGAGTTTATGTTTATGTTCGTTGCCTTACCCCTTTATCTAGTGTATGCTTTAGTTCAAGGTGCGGCATTTGCTATGTCTGATCTTGTAAACCTTCGTATGCATTCATTTGGTAATATTGAATTCTTAACCCGTACACCAATGGCAATCAAAGCTGGTTTAGGTATGGATGTGCTTAATTTTATCTGGGTGACTATTCTATTTGCTGTGATCATGTATGTGATTGCAAATATTATGATTAAGAAATTCAACTTTGCGACACCTGGTCGTAATGGCAACTATGAATTAGATGGACAAGTTACAGAATCTTCTTCAAATACCACAAATTTAGATGCTAGTTCGCAAGTTGTTCAAGTCATTAATCTTCTTGGTGGTGTTGACAATATCACTGATGTAGACGCTTGTATGACAAGGTTACGTGTATCTGTGAAGGATTTGGACAAAGTTGGCAAAGAAACTGCTTGGAAACAGGCAGGTGCCATGGGGTTGATTATGAAAGATTCCGGTGTACAAGCTGTCTATGGTCCCAAAGCAGATATTTTAAAATCTGATATTCAGGATGTCCTAGATTCCGGTGTCTCTGTACCTAAAGCCGTTTCAAGTCAGTCAGCTACTCAGGTTAATACTGCTATGCTAAAAGGAACAGTCGAAGAGATTTATTCTGTAGCTTCAGGTGAGGTTATTCCTATTACTGATGTTAAAGACCCTGTTTTTTCTCAAAAGATGATGGGTGAAGGATTTGCTGTTGAGCCTGATAATGGTTACGTCTATTCCCCAATTTCTGGAATAGTGACTAGTGTTTTTCCAACAAAACATGCTATTGGTTTGCGAACAGATGCTGGACTAGAAGTTCTTATCCATGTTGGCTTAGACACTGTTGCTTTAAACGGTGCCCCATTCTCTGTCAAGGTGGTTGATGGGCAACGCGTTGAAGCAGGAGATTTATTACTGGTAGCAGACATTGATTCCATTGTGGCTGCTAAACGTGAAAAAACGATTGTTGTTGTTTATACAAATACTGCAGAGCTTAGCTCAGTAGATTTATTCAAAACAGGTAAATTAGGGCAAAATACCCTTGTAGCAAAGGTTGTGCTTTAAAATAGCCAAATTAAAACGAGACTAAATATCATAAAAAACGAACAGTTCCAACATTCTATTCCAAGGAATGCTGAGCCTGTTCGTTTTTGTGTGGTGGCTAATTTAGTTTTAGTTTATTCATTTTTTGCTTCAAAATAACGGTTTGTTTCTGCAATAATCACTGGTGACAAAGCCAACAAAGCGATGAGATTTGGTAAAGCCATTAAGCCATTGACAATATCTGCAATAACCCAGATTAGATCCAGTTTTAGAAAAGCGCCTAAAGCAACCATAAGAACAAAAAGAATACGATATGGAGTGATAAAATGAGTTCCTAGAAGAAAGGTAACACAACGTTCGCCATAATAGCTCCATCCCAAAATAGTAGTAAAAGCAAATAGCACTAAGCAGAATGTAAGCATGATTGAGCCAAATTGAGGGAAAATTGTCGCAAAAGCAGCTTGTGTGAGCGGAGCTCCTTCAAGTTGAGTTGTCCATTGACCTGTGACCAGAATCACTAAGCCCGTCAGGGTACAAATGATAATAGTGTCAATAAAAGTTCCTGTCATTGAAACTAAACCTTGCTCGACAGGTTCATTAGTCTTAGCTGCAGCAGCTGCAATTGGTGCTGAGCCAAGACCAGATTCGTTGGAAAAAACCCCTCTAGCAATACCTTTTTGGATCGCATCTTTCACAATAGCACCTGAGAATCCTCCCAGTGCTGCTGCGGGAGTAAAAGCTGATTGTAGGACTAATTGTAACATCGGAAGAACCGACTGATAATTAACAATAATGATAGCTAATGATACAATCAGATAAATACCAGCCATGAATGGAACGATTTTAGTGGAGACTGTTGAAATAGATTGAATACCTCCAAAAATCACAATGGCTACGAGTATGGCGATAACGAGACCAGAAAATTGTTCCGATATTTTTAAACTTTGTTTTAGGGAAGAGGTAATAGCATTAACCTGAGTGAATGTTCCTGTCCCGAAAAGAGCAACTAAAATACCACTGATTGAAAAAAACTTCGCCAGAGGTAACCATTTTTCACCCATCCCGTGAACAATATAGTACATAGGGCCACCAGCAATTTGTCCATTAGCATCTTTAGTACGGTATTTGATCGCTAACAATCCTTCAGCATATTTTGTCGCCATACCAAAGAAGGCAGCAATCCACATCCAGAATAGTGCTCCTGGTCCACCAGATTTGATGGCAGTAGCAACACCAACAATATTTCCCGTACCAACGGTTGCAGCTAAGGCAGTGGCTAGAGCAGCAAAGCTAGAAATATCTCCATGCCCTTCATCGTCAACGAAAATAAGTTTAAAAGCTGTACCTAATTTACTCATTTGTAGCAAACCAAGTCTTATGGTTAAATAGATACCCGTACCAACCAAAAGAATCAGTAGAGGTGGTCCCCAAACCAAGTCGTTTAACATCTGAAAAAATGATAACATGTTTATCTCCTTTATCACGGTTAAGAAAACAGACAAGAGAGAGAGAAGGACGTGATACATCAAAAAAGTTCGTATAGCAACACCATTTAGCAAATTACTAAGTAAGGTTGAAACACCTACCTGATCAGTACTAAATTAAGTTGTTGATACGAACTCTGAGAAATAAAGCTTAGTAAAAAGCAAGCTTTTAAAAATAATAAGGAAAACACTCAAAAAGCCTTAAGCAATGAGCGAATCATTCATTATCTTCTGTCCTTTTGCCTGAGAGATTGAGTAGCTAATCTACCTTGCCCCTTCGGCGCCTATATAGGTCTCTCCAGAAGTCCGTCAGTTGAACAGTCCCGCTCAATAGATGAGCACCTGAGAGTATAACTCCTTCGGCGATGACAAATATCATCTTCTCCTGTAAAACATCAACCGGTATTCATTTAATTTTTAACATTTTACCAATTATATATAAAATTTGTCAAGCTTTTGAATTTGTTTTTATTTAATATAATAGACTAAGTAGGACTTTGACTTTTTTAGTTGTTTAAAAAATGGTATAATTTGGTGACTACTTGAAAGAGAGAAGATAAATGAATCCTTTATTAAATGGTATGAATGAGAAGCAAACTGAAGCTGTTAGAACAACAGAAGGACCGTTGTTAATCATGGCTGGTGCTGGTTCAGGTAAAACAAGGGTATTGACGCATCGTATTGCCTACTTGATTGATGAAAAAATGGTTAATCCCTGGAATATTTTAGCTATTACCTTTACGAATAAAGCTGCTAGAGAGATGAAAGAGCGAGCGATGGCACTTAATCCTGCTACGCAAGATACCTTGATTGCTACTTTTCATGCCATGTGTGTCCGAATTTTGAGACGTGATGCAGATCATATTGGATATAATCGCCATTTTACGATTATTGATCCAGGTGAGCAGCGTACTTTGATGAAGCGGATTTTAAAAACACTCAATTATGATCCTAAACAGTGGAATGAAAGATCTATTTTAGGAACCATCTCTAACGCTAAAAATGATTTGCTAGATGAAAAAGCCTATGAACAAAGAGCCAATGACATATACAGTCAGGTTGTTGCCAAATGTTACAAACTGTATCAGGAAGAGCTAAGGCGTAGTGAAGCCATGGATTTTGATGATTTAATCATGCAAACCTTGCGTTTATTTGATCAGCATCCTGATGTTTTAGCCTACTATCAGCAACGTTATCAATATATTCATGTCGATGAGTACCAAGATACCAACCACGCTCAGTATCAGTTAGTAAAATTACTTGCTAAACGTTTTGAAAATATCTGTGTTGTAGGGGATGCAGACCAGTCTATCTATGGTTGGCGTGGTGCTGATATGCAAAACATTCTTGATTTTGAGAAGGATTATCCTCAAGCAAAAGTGGTGTTGTTGGAAGAAAATTACCGTTCAACCAAGAGAATTCTTAAAGCGGCCAATGATGTTATTGCCAACAATAAAAAACGCCGTCCTAAAAACTTATGGACACAAAATCAAGAAGGTCATCATATTACCTATCATCAAGGGCGTGATGAACAAGAAGAAGCCGTCTTTGTGGCTAGTCAGATTGAACAACTGGTCCGAGAGAATAATCGCCATTACAAAGATTTTGCAGTATTGTATCGCACCAATGCCCAATCACGTACTATCGAGGAGGCTTTGCTAAAATCTAATATTCCTTACACAATGGTTGGTGGCACGAAGTTTTATAGCCGCAAGGAAATTCGTGATATCATTGCTTATTTGAATGTTGTCGCTAATACTTCGGATAACATTAGCTACGAACGTATTATTAATGAGCCAAAGCGTGGCATAGGTCCAGGAACAGTAGAAAAGTTGAGGCTTCATGCTAATCAGTATCAATTATCACTGTTTGAAGCTTCTGATCAAATTATGCTATCTGGGATAAAAGGTAAGGCAGCCCAATCTATATGGGATTTGGCTAATCTGTTGTTACATTTACGTAGTTCTTTGGACAAGATGAGTTTAACAGACTTAGTGGAGACTATCCTTGAAAAAACAGGGTATAAAGAAGCCTTAGCTGTTCAAAACACTCTTGAGAGCCAAGCTCGTATAGAAAACTTGAACGAATTTCTCTCTGTTACCAAACATTTCGATGACAAGTATACGGAACAAGCTACTGGTCTAGAAAAACTTAGTCAGTTTTTGATTGATTTGGCCCTGATTGCTGATACAGATGATGGCGAGGTGGAGTCTTCAGAAGTTACCTTGATGACGTTACATGCAGCAAAAGGTTTGGAGTTCCCTGTGGTATTTCTTATTGGCATGGAAGAAAATGTCTTCCCACTTTCACGTGCTAGTGAAGATGAGGAAGAGTTGGAAGAAGAACGTCGCTTAGCTTATGTGGGTATCACGCGCGCTGAGGAAGTGCTATTTCTGACCAATGCCAATACGAGAACTATGTTTGGTAAAACCAATTCTAATCGTCCTAGTCGCTTTATCAGGGAAATATCAAGTGATTTATTAATTTATGACGGATTAGCGAGACCAGTACAGTCTTCATTTGTAGCTTCTTATAGTAATCAAGGTAAATCACAAACCTTCGGACAAGGGATGAGCCTTTCTCAAGCACTACAGATGCGTAAACAAGCTGCTAGTCCAAGAGCATTTGGTCAACCGATATCATCCTATAATCAAGATTCTTCATCGGATGTGTCTTGGGAAATTGGTGATATTGCCATACATCGTAAATGGGGAGAGGGGACAGTCCTATCAGTATCAGGAACAGGTAAAACTCAGGAATTAAAAATTAATTTCCCTAGTGTTGGCTTGAAAAAAGTACTAGCTAGCGTAGCACCTATCGAGAAAAAAACCTAATCCATCACATTAAAGCAATAGGCAATTATGTTCAGTAGTGGTATAATAGAAGTATGAAAACCCTATCAAAAAGTAGGAGATTGGGAAGGATAGATACTTATGAAATTTGTATTTGATATAGACGGTACCTTGTGTTTTGATGGCTTAACAATAGCTGATGAGTTGAAACACTGTCTGTTAGATGCTCAAAATCAAGGTCATGAAGTGATTTTTGCGACAGCTCGTTCTTATAGAGATGTCATAAGCCTTTTAGGTGAGCAACTAAGCCAAAATCTGGTTATTGCTTTAAATGGAGGAGTTGTTTACCAAAATGGAAAACTCCTAAACGAACAACATATCTCAAAAAAGGTTATCAATGACTTGCTGACTTGGAGTCAACGCTACAACCTACCTTACTTTATCGATGATAATTTTAATTACAGTGCTTATATTCCTGAAAAAATTCCTTTTATTAAAACTGTAGATGTTCTTGGTAAAGGGAAACGATTAGAGTTATCAGAATTGCAAGAAGTCATTAAAGTTGTCCTTTATATGGGTGATCATGAGGAGTTGGTTGCTGACCTCTGTGATGATTTAACTGCCTTAGGAGAGATAGCGATTAGCTATAACGAAAATGAAAAATGTCTCTATATTCTTCCAGCAGATATCAATAAGGCAGCTTCAGTTATGGATCATGTCGGCGCTGATTTTGTTGTTTTCGGCAATGATAAAAATGACAAAGAGTTATTTAAAGCAGCTCTCTATGCTGTACAAATCGGAAACTATAAACCTCTTCGTAAATATGCAGATGAGCAAATTCTTATCCAAGAAGGTACTGAAGAACTTATTTTATCCAAAATAAAGGCGTTATTTGAACAATTTGCAACAAATTCTCGCTAAACTGAACACGAAAAGAAACTGGTATACTTTTAGCCAGTTTCTTTTTTATAATCATTATCATTTATGAAAAAATTAAGAAAATATTTGAAACCCCTTTCTTTTGTGCTATAATATTAGAGTATTGAAAAGCCTTGAAAGCTTGTCAGACAAGGCTTTTTTAGAACAATTATCATTAGAAAGTGGGAGTTATGTCACAAGGTCAAGAACGTATTTCCAAAGAAAAAAAGCGCTACTTGCTTAAGCGTCTTAAGGCTGAGATTGGTCCTGAAAAATCAAGTCTCTATAAAGGGGCTATCCTTTCTTGGTTACAATTTTTGATGAGGGTTATTTCCTTTTATCTGATTTCACAAGCTATATATATGCTTTATTTAGGACAACAGATATCGATAATGCCATTTATTCTAACGATGACTGTGTTATCACTATCTGGTTATATTTTCTCAATGTTAGCACGCCGTTATCAAGGTTTAGCTTCACAATATGCTCGAAATCAGTTGAAAAAACGGTTTTTTACAACGTTTGAGGCTAACTCAGGTGAGTTTGATGAGCGATTTACAATGGCTGACTTGATGACGGTGGCTTCTCAAGGCATTGATAGTTTGGATACTTATTACCACTATTATCTCTCTATTGCTTTAAGAGTTTATCTCAACTGTACAAGTGTTCTGCTTTTAGTTACCTTTATTTTTCCACTTGGAGGGTTAATTTTTTTACTAAGCTTGCCACTGATTCCTATATCTATTGTCGCTATGCAAAAACGTTCAAAACAGATTATGAATCATTATTGGGCAACTTACATGGATGTTGGTAATTTATTTGTCGATAATTTGCGAGGTTTGAACACCTTGTATACCTATGGTGCTACCGAAACATATGAAAAAACCTTCGCTCAAAAAGCAGAAGAATTTCGTCAATCCACAATGAGTTTATTACGTTTTCAATTAGAAGCAGTCGGTTATATGGATGGTATCATGTACTTAGGTGTTGGCATTTCCGGTTTTTTCGCCGTACTAGCCTTATCAAAAGGGCAGTTAACCTTAGCTGGCATGGTTTTCTTTCTTCTTATTGCGGCAGAATTTTTTGCTCCTATCAGAGAGATGGGATACGGTATGCATTTAGTCATGATGAATACAAAAATGGCTGATAGGATTTACACCTTTTTGGACTCCGTCAATTCCCCTGAAGTATCAAGTCACTATCATGCTTCAGAAGAGATAGGAGATGTCAATACGATAAAGCTTAATGATCTGACTTTTGGCTATGGTGATGCTACTTTGTTCAATCATTTATCAGCGGTTATTCGTAAGGGACAAATGTTTGCAATTGCTGGTGAGAGTGGTTTAGGTAAGACAACTTTAGCAAAGTTGCTCAAGGGCCGTTTACAAGTCGATTCAGGAAGCATTACTTTGGATGAACGTCCGATATCGTCATTCTCATTAAAAAGTCTGGAAGAAAACATTGTTTTAGTATCTCCAGAGAGTTATCTGTTTAACCAATCCATTTACGATAACCTCATTTTAGGTCAAAAGCGTTCCAAAAGTGAAGTGTTGTCATGGCTTGATAGATATCACTTGTTAAGTTTTATAACAGACCTCCCAGAAGGTTTAGATACAAAAGTGGGTGAAAATGGCTCTCTCTTATCGCCTGGTCAACGTCAACAGATTATTCTAGCAAGAGCCTTATTGGCTAAAAGACCAGTTTATATCTTTGATGAGATGACATCTAGTGTCGATGGCGAAAATGAAATCGTTCTTTTTAATGCTATTAAAGAAATATCTTCTGAAGCAATAGTTATTTTTATTTCTCATAAGATGAAGCAGGTGTTAAAAGCTGACCAAGTGATTTTCCTTGATCAGAATCATCAGGTTCATATCGGTAATCCGAATGATTTATTGACGACTAATCAGGCATTTGCAACCTTAGTTAATACTCAAAAGGAATTGGAGGAACTGTTACATGAATCATAGTTTGACGACATGGCAATTAGCAAAAACCATGACTAAATCAGTAAGACATCTCATTCCTCATATTTTGATTGCGGTGAGTTTTGCTGTGATGGGCTTTTTAGTGACCCTACTCATTCCTGCTTTACTTGTTCATCTCGCGTGGCAAGCACTAGAAGGTGAAACAATTGCTTGGTATTACTTGGGTACTTTGATATTGCTTGCCTTATCACGTGGATTATTTAGATACGGTGAACATTATTTTGGTCACTATGTTGCCTTTAGAACGTTGGCAGATTTTAGAAAAGCGGTTTTTACTAAATTAGTCAAGTTAACACCTGCAAAATTAGACAGACAAGATAGCGGTCATTTACTTAAGATGATTGGTGAGGATATTGAAGCTATGGAGGTTTTCTTTGCCCATACCCTGCCTCCCATTCTGACAGCTACGACAACAACACTGATATTGATGGTTTATTACCTTCGTTTATCTGGTTTTATTGCGCTAGTTGCTTTTTTGACTTATTTAGGACTAGCAGTTATCCTACCGAAAGTATTTGCAGAACGATTGCAACCGTTGCTAAAAAGGCAAACAGAAAAAAGACGCGATTATTTGTCTCTTTTTTCGGATAGCTTGAAAGGTATGAAAGAATTACTGCAATTTAATCAAGCCAAAGCTTACTTTGAACAATTAGAGGATAAAAGCCAATCCGTGAACGCTATCGAGCAAAAGGTAGCAGTGGCTAATCATAATCAATTAACAGCGACGTTCTTTTTAGTTGGTCTATCTATCATGACGGTTACTAGCCTTGCCTTCTGGCATTATCAAGAAAACCAAATCAGTCTGCTAGACATGACGACAGTGATTATTGTTTTTAGCACCTCTTTTGCACCGTATTTGGAGTTGAGTCGTCTTCCTTTAGGATTTAAACGTGCCATCAATGCAGCCAATCAAGTATACACCTTGTTAGAGGAGCCAGAGCTTGATCGTTCTGGAGCTCAATTACAGGAACCTATTGAGGATATTGTTTTTAATAACGTTTCGTTTAGCTATGATAACCGTTCACATCTGATTTACGATAATGTGAGTGTGCGTTTTGATAAAAATAAAATCATTGGCTTAGTTGGACCATCTGGTTCTGGTAAAAGTAGTTTAATGAAACTAATCATGCGTTGGTACAATGTCAATCATGGTGAAGTTTTCCTCAATAATACCACAATCAATGGTTTCTCTGGTCACTCTGTTCAAGAACAAATTGCCTATATCCCGCAACACCCACAACTCTTTTCACAAACCTTAAGAGAAAATCTGTTGTTAGGAAAAACTGGAATTAGTGATGATGAGATTTTAGATGCATCTGCAAAGTGTCGTATAAAAGATAGAATACTTTCACTACCTGATGGACTTGATACTCGAATTAAGACCGAACACCCCTTATTTTCAGCAGGAGAAATGCAGCGGTTGGAATTGACACGAGCGCTACTAAAGAAAGCAGAATGTTATATTTTTGATGAACCGACGAGTCATTTGGACTCTCTGAATGAGGCTTCGTTCTTACAAGTTATTCGTGAGCATTGTAAGGGTTATGTTTTCTTGATTTCTCATCGTGATAGTACGGTATCTAGTGCTGATGAGATTTATAGAGTTGACAATAAACGTCTTATCAAAATCAAATAATCAATAATAAGGATATGCATTATGAAACAATTAACAATTAAAGATTTAATGACTATTGGTGTTTATGCCGCTCTTTACTTTCTTTTTGTAGGTCTCGGTACTCTGCTAGGTGTATTGCTCATACATTCTGGTAATATGATGTATGCCCCAGTATTTGCTGCCTTGTTAAATGGAACGGTTTATATGCTCTTGATTGCTAAAGTGAGAAAATTCGGAGCCATTTTTTTGGTAGGCTCAGTTATGGCTATTTTCTTCTTTTTATCTGGTCATTTTATTCTGTCGTTTGTGCCAAGCCTACTGTTTGGTTTCCTAGGTGATATGATTGCTAAGATTGGTGATTATAAAAAAGCTTCTATAAACCTATTATCCTATATCGTTTTTTCATTTGGTAATTTAGGTCCTATTATTCTTATGTGGTTTATGAGAGAAGCTTATATCAATCGCTTATTAGAAAAAGGCAAAGACATGACTTATATTTCAACTGTTATGGTTGATTTCACACTTGGTAATGTATTATGGCTATTTAGTTTAATCGCTCTTGCAGGCCTAGTTGGCGGTTTGTTTGGACAGTTTTTGGTCAAAAAACATTTTGCAAAAGCTGGAATGGTTAGCTTATGAGTGTCCTTGATGTTAGAACTAAAGTCCTCTTGCTCTGTTTTGCTAATTACCTCTTGATGACGAGAGCTATGGCTTTTTATGAATTGGGATTTGTAGGGCTATTGATTTTACTATTTGTGGTTTCAGGGAAAACTAAAAAAGGAATCCTTTATTCCATCCTGTTTAGTGTCTTATGGTTGCTTGATACTTATGTCGTATCATCTCTGTCTGGGAAATGGGTTACCTTACTGTCTATGCTAGCTGTAGGTGGTCGATTGATGTTACCTTGTTTTATGGCTGGCAGCTATTTATTAGCAACAACAAGTGTTCATGAATTTATGGTAGGTTTGCGTAAATGGCATTTCCCTGAACCCTTATTATTAGTGTTAGCCGTAATGTTTCGATTTTTGCCAACGATTCCAGAAGATTATAAGCATATTAGACAATCTTTAAAGCTGAGAGGGATTTTTATAAAAGCGAGTGATGTTATCTGTCATCCTATGCAATTTTTTGAATATGTTACAGTTCCCCTTTTGATGAGTGCAACAAGGACAGCTCAGGATTTAACGGTAGCTAGCTTAACTAAATCCATCTCTTCTAATCCTCGAAAAACGTCCTACAAGCATTATCAGATGTCTTGGAGGGATGATCTATTATTAGCTACAATGGGCGTTTGTGTGATTGCTATTCAGTTTGGGGTAACACGTGTATGATTGAGATTCGTTCATTAGCATTTCGTTACCCTCAAGAGGATAAGCCATCGTTGGTGATTGATGAACTGATAGTAACCGAAGGAGAGTGTGTTGTCCTATGTGGTCCATCTGGGTCTGGCAAAACCACCCTTATCCGATTGTTGAATGGCCTTATCCCAGAATATTATGAGGGAAGCTTAGAGGGCTATTGTAGAATTGGAGATACCATGATTGGTGAAAAAGGTGTTGAGGTTTTATCCCAGCAAGTTGGGACAGTTTTTCAAAATCCTGCCACGCAATTTTTTCATAAAATTGTAGAACATGAATTAGTTTTTCCTTGCGAGAATCAGTGTCTTATACAGGAACTCATTCAAAAACGATTGGCTGAAACAACAGCATTCTTCGGTATTGAACATCTTTTACAACGAAATCTCTTAACTGCTTCTGGTGGTGAAAGACAGCGGATTGCAATGGCTACGGCTATGATGCAACGTCCTAGATTACTTGTACTTGATGAGCCGACAGCCAATTTAGATGAACTTGGTATAAAACAAGTAGCTCAGCATATCAAACAACTCAAAAGATTAGGAATTACTGTGATTATCGCAGAACATAGACTGGATTTTTTAAAGGAACTAGCTGACCGTTATCTCTATATTGATAAGGGACGATTGACACATGAATGGTCAAAACAAGAATGGCTATCATTTGACAATCAGACACGTGCTCAATTAGGCTTGAGAAGTCTTAACCAAGAGCAGAAAAAATTAACACAATTCTGTCATGAAGAACAAGGTTTGCTAATCACAACTCTTTCCTTGAGGACTGCTGACAGCTATTTGGGTCAAATCAAACACCTGTTGTTTCCTGCAAATAAAGTTGTCGCTTTAGTTGGTCCAAATGGTTTAGGAAAATCAACTCTGGCACATATCCTATCTGGTTTGGCACACGCAGATGGGACCATTAGTTTATTTAATAGACCTTTATCAGACAAGGATAGATTAAGACATACCAGTTTTGTTATGCAAGATGTTCGTCTGCAATTATTTTCAGAAAGTGTTGATAAGGAAATTAAACTAGGAACGCATAACCATGATGTTCAGGAAGCTAAAACAATAGTAAATACACTTGGTTTGTCGGATTTACTGGACAGACACCCCATGAGTTTATCTGGTGGTGAGCAACAGCGGGTCTTAATTGCAAACAGTTTATTAGCACATAAGTCTATCTATATCTTTGACGAACCAACATCAGGTTTGGATTACCAACAAATGAAACAAGTTGCAAACCTGCTCAAAAAACTCAAAACTAAAGACAGAGTTATTATTGTCATTACACATGACCAAGAGTTAATAGCAGAAGCCTGTGACGCTGTTATCGATTTGAGAGCTGTTTTGGAATAAGGAGACATAAGTATTCTTACTAAGTCATTTCAAAAACTTAAATAATAACCAAAAACGTTTAATTTTAACGCATTTTAGAGTTATTTTAAACTTTTTTATCTGATTAGAAATGTCTTACAAAATTGTAAGGTTGTTCTTGTAAAAAAATGGTAAAATGGTTACATATCTTCATAAAAGATGTTTTTATGTTTTTAAAACAATATCAATTACTTTCTGCTCTATATGTTATACATTTTTGCGACATTATTCTTTTAAATTAAGGAGTTTATCATGACAAAACAAATAGGTTTAACAGGGTTTCAGTTGAAACTAATCGCTTTACTCGGTATGATTTTTGATCATATCAATACGTATTTTGGTTCAGAGCTAGGCTTTCCACTCTGGTTTAGTTGGATTGGACGTTTTGTGGCTCCTATATTCTTGTATATGATGGCAGAAGGCTATCGTTACACTAAGAATAAAAAAGCTTATTTTAACCGTCTATTACTAGGCACTCTCATTATGTACGGTATTAATATCAGTAAAAATCTGATTACTGGTCACTATGTACATCCTGTCACGGGAAATTTTGACCTCTTTTATCTGAGGAGTGGTCATAATATTTTTCAAACCTTGATGTTATTCTTTGTGGTCTTTATCCTTATTGACCGCTTTAAAGTTGAAAAGAAGTTCCGAAAATACAGTGTGATTGTCTGGTTTATCTTATTATTGCCATTCATTATGATGAGCGAAGGTGGGCTTGAATTACTACCTTTAGCGATTGTATTTGCTTGGTTCAAAAATAAAAAATCTTATGTTATCGGCATTTTACTGGTAACCTCATTACTGTGGTTTGTCAAAGCTATTATTGGCTATTATGACTATGGGCATGAGTATCAAACTTTATATCAACACTTGACTTATGATAATCAATTTATGCAGATTATCGCTTTACCAATGATTTGGTTATATAATGGACAAAAAGGTGTTAAGGGGGCTAAATGGGAAAAATATCTTTTCTATTTTGCATATCCAATACATCTTGTTATCATTTATATCATCAGCTCTTTGTTATAATCTCTTCCCCAACCTTTTTATCCAAGAGGTTGGGGTTTTATGATTATAAGCTAACTATGATATAATATGATGTAAGAAGTATAAAGAAAAGGAGCGCTTTATGTCACTGTTTCAGCGAACCATGAAGTTGGTTTTAGCGACGATACTAGCTATATTTGTAGCGGATTTTTTACACTTGACTTATGCGACATCAGCAGGGATAATTGCCTTGCTTAGCATTTTAAATACGAGACGCAGTTCGCTTAAACTCGCTTTTAAGCGTTTCATGTCAACACTTTTAGCATTAGGTTTAGGCTGTTTGATGTTTTTAATTGGTGGTTTTGAATTGTGGTCTCTAGCAGCTTACTTGTTGATTTTTGTTCCGTTATCGTATTATTGGCGTTTAGAAGCTGGAATAGCACCGAGTAGTGTCTTAGTTACTCATCTTTATTTAGATAAATCGATTGATGTCAGCGTGTTACAAAATGAATTACTTCTCTTTGTTATCGGAGCTGGAATGGCTTTGCTGTTTAATAGCTACATGTCATCAAATCAAGCTAAAATAGATTACTACCATGTTCGAGTTGAAAAGGAATTGAAGGATATTATGTTACGCTTTAGCTTGCTTTTGAAAGAAGGTGACGGCTCTAACAATGGTTTCTTAATCAACGAATTTGATAAGACACTCAAAGAAGCAGCTGAGGTTGTTTATCTGGAACGTCATAATCAGGTGTTTAGAACGACAGATTATCATGTTCATTATTTTAGAATGCGAATGGAACAAAACAGGGTGCTTAGACAAATGGCTGAAATTATCAATCGCCTCGCCCTAAAAACGCCTGAAAGTATTATCTTGGCGCAACTCTTTCAAGAAGTCGCTTACGAGCTCAGTCAGGAAAATTCAGGTTTGGAGCAGTTAGAAGCCATTGATGACTTCTTGGTGACATTTAGACAAAGAGAACTGCCAAAGACACGTCAGGAGTTTGAGAATCGAGCTATTTTATTTCAATTGCTAAATGATATGAAACTCTTCATTCAGATGAAGGTTGATTTTTACTGTGATTATCAGATAGAGGAGTAATCACTTATACAAAGTCCAAAGGAGAGACGATGAACCATCATATTACCTGTCCTCATTGTGGGACGGCATTTCAGGTTAATGAAACAGAATATGGCCAGTTGCTATCACAAGTCAGAGGTATTGAATTTGATAAAGAAATTCATGAGCGATTGGCGCGTGAGACAGCTCTATTAGAAGAAAAAGCTAAAAATGATTTGGAGCGTCAACTAGCTGATAAAGATATGGCTATCTTAACCTTACAAGGTCAATTAGACCAATCTACTAATCAAGCACAAGCTGATTTAGCAGTAGCTCTATCTAAAAAAGAGCAGGAACTCACAGCTCTTAAAGCCAAAATGGATAAATTGGCTCTTGAAAAAGATATGGAGTGGCAACATATTCTTGGTAAAGTCGAAAAAGAAAGAGATACTATCAAGACCTCCCTAGCTTTACAGGAACAAAAACAAGCCCTAGAGCTATCAACTGTTAAACAGGAACATGCTTTACAGCTAAAGGCAGCCAATGAACAAGTTGAGTTTTATAAAAATTTCAAGGCTCAGCAATCTACGAAGGCTATCGGTGAAAGTCTAGAATTATACGCTGAAAACGAATTTAACAAGGTCAGACACCTAGCCTTTCCAAATGCCTACTTTGAAAAAGATAATCTTGTATCAAATAGTGGTTCAAAAGGAGATTACATTTACCGTGAAACCGACGACAATGGTATTGAAATCCTTTCAATCATGTTTGAGATGAAAAATGAAGCTGATGAAACCGTCAAAAAACATAAGAACGAGGACTTTTTCAAAGAGTTAGACAAGGATAGACGCGAAAAAAACTGTGAGTACGCGGTTCTAGTCAGCATGTTAGAAACCGATAATGATTATTACAATATCGGTATTGTTGATGTTAGTCACAAATACGATAAAATGTATGTTGTGCGACCTCAGTTTTTCATTCAACTCATCGGTTTACTGCGTAATGCTGCTCTGAATACCTTACAATACAAACAAGAGTTAGCATTGGTGAAAGAGCAAAATATTGACATTACTCATTTTGAAGAAGATTTAGAAGCCTTTAAAAATGCCTTTGCTAAGAACTACCACTCAGCTAGCAATAATTTCCAAAAAGCGATTGATGAGATTGACAAAGCCATTCGTCGTATGGAAGAAGTTAAGAAGTTTTTGACAACTTCTGAAAATCAATTACGTCTTGCCAATAACAAGCTAGATGATGTGTCCGTCAAACGCCTGACACGCAAAAACCCAACCATGAAAGCAAAGTTTGATGCTTTGAAGGAGTCTGAATAAGTCACAGATTTATTTTACATCAGTTAAAATATGCAAAATGTCGGTGCCTATCTTTTTCCATGATTTTATGGTAGAATGAAACGTTAATAAAAATAGAAAGATTTGAGGATAATGAAAGACATTATCCAAAGAGGTATTAGTGCATGTCTCAATCTTATATCAATGTTATTGGTGCTGGTTTGGCTGGCTCAGAAGCAGCTTATCAAATTGCCAAACGTGGTATCCCGGTCAAACTTTATGAAATGCGTGGTGTTAAAGCAACACCACAACATAAAACAAATCAGTTTGCTGAATTAGTTTGTTCCAATTCCCTACGCGGTGATTCATTGACCAATGCCGTAGGGCTATTGAAAGAAGAAATGCGTCGTCTAGATTCAGTTATTATGAAGGCAGCTGAAGCAACTCGTGTTCCTGCCGGTGGCGCACTTGCAGTAGACAGAGAAGGTTTTTCTGAAATGGTAACTGACCTTGTTAGTAATCATCCACTGATTGAAGTGATTCGTGAAGAGATTACTGAAATCCCTCAAGATACGATTACAGTCATTGCAACTGGTCCTCTGACTTCGGATGCTCTAGCAGAAAAAATCCATGCCTTAAATGGTGGTTCGGGCTTTTATTTCTATGATGCAGCAGCTCCTATCATTGACAAATCAAGTATTGATATGTCGAAGGTGTATCTAAAATCCCGCTATGACAAAGGAGAAGCTGCCTATCTCAATTGTCCGATGACCAAGGAAGAATTTATGGCTTTCCATGATGCCTTAACAGAAGCAGAAGAAGCCCCTTTAAACTCCTTTGAAAAAGAGAAATACTTTGAAGGTTGTATGCCGATTGAGGTTATGGCAAAACGAGGGATTAAAACTATGCTTTATGGCCCAATGAAACCTGTTGGTTTGGAGTATCCAGAAGATTATGAAGGTAAACGTGATGGCGATTTTAAAACGCCATACGCTGTTGTGCAACTACGTCAGGATAATGCAGCAGGTAGTTTATTTAATATTGTAGGCTTCCAAACGCATCTGAAATGGGGCGAGCAAAAGCGTGTCTTTTCAATGATTCCAGGTCTTGAAAATGCTGATTTTGTCCGTTATGGTGTCATGCATCGCAACTCTTACATGGATTCACCAAATCTACTGACACAAACTTTCCAATCTAAAGCTAATCCAAATCTCTTTTTCGCTGGTCAAATGACAGGTGTTGAGGGATATGTCGAATCAGCAGCTTCAGGTTTAGTTGCTGGCATCAATGCAGCTAAATTATTTAAACAGGAAGAAGAAGTTGTCTTCCCTGAAACAACAGCTATCGGTAGTTTACCTTACTACGTGACACACGCTGAGAGTAAACATTTCCAGCCGATGAATGTCAACTTTGGCATTATCAAAGAATTAGAAGGCCCACGTATTCGTGATAAAAAAGAACGTTATGAACGTATTGCAGAACGTGCTTTGAGTGATTTGGAGCCATACATTAACATGTAAAGCTATTTTAAGTGATGGAGAAGTGCCTATGATTGATAAAGTGAGTTTACAAAAAAGGATTTCAGACTTGTATAATCGCCATCATCTGACTTTGACCGATGAGTTAAAGGCTATTCTGATTGAAACGGCCAAAGTGATAGATGATAATGGTAATATTCCGTTAGCAGCTATGAAATTAAATACCTTTCTTGTCAGGGAAATCAGATATTATCAACTGGGTATCAATGCTCCAAAAGAATTGATTGACCTGTATCAACTAACTGCTAAATCACCTATTGATGTTTATCTTGGGCGAACAGATTAAAATGCAATTCTAGAGTAAAAATAAATGAAAAGGCTTAAAATCAGGTTTTAACACTGATTCTAAGCCTTTTCACTATTGATGATCATCCTCTGATGGCTGCGTTTGTTTTTGTTTTGGAATAGCTTGCTTGGCAGCGGCTAGGCCATCAGTCATTTTCTGAATGAATGCTTTTGTTTTACGCTCTTGCTCAGCCATTAGCTCTTGGCTGGCTGATAAATTATCTTGATTAATGTAGTATAATTTGATGACGGAACCCTGCTTGAGTTGTCCACTTTTTGGCACCATTGTGATGACCTCATCAGCGGTTTTTGAAGCATATTTCTTATCGGGTTTTAATAAGATAGGCACAACGATAAAACCAAGGTTTTCTAATATTGTTGTCGCTTGTTCGATTGGTAGATGAGTTAAATTTTGAACGGTAATCATTTCTTTTTTCAAGTCGTAGTGTCGTTCGACTGCCTTATCAATAATAGGAGCTGCGTGTCCCGATACTTTATCGACAATATTGACAGCATCTAAAATCCCAAGTACATTTCCTACGGTACCAAGTGCCTTACCTGCTTTTTTAAATAGACCTTTTTTTTGAGTAACCATTTTAATCTCTTTTCTTTTCTGTAATGATTTGATTATAGCAAAAAGGTTTTTCAAACTCCAATGTTTGCTCGTGTTTTTAGTCTTTTTCTTACAAAATTGTAAGGTATTATCTCTATTTTGTAAGATTATAGGTACCCTTTTTGACTTATAATAATAGTACAAGAAAGGAGTTGATGATTATGCGAAAAGCGGCCATCTTTTTATTAAGCATAGGAGTAATATTTTGCCTGTTAGCTTGTCAAAAAAGACAAGACGAAGTCCTTTTTGACGACAACAGCTTTAATACGTTTACATATCAGGGACGTGAATATCTTGTTACAGAAGAAACGATTTCTGAACAATCGCTGACCAGTTCAGAAGTTGCTTTCTGGAAGCTGAAGTTTGTAGATACAGGTCAAGAGAAGGTTTCTATTGCTTATAATGGTTTGATGTGGGATGATCACCACCAGTTAGTGATTGGTATTCAGGATAATTATTATTTAGTTGTTGAGAAATCTCAAGCTAATGGGACAACCACGCTTTATCAACCCACAATGTCGTTAGATAATGCTATTCAACTCTATTAATACATCAATTATAAAAAGGAGCTTCATATGTTTTTAGAAATTAATCATTTGGAAAAAATTTATCGCACTCGTTTTTCAAAAGAGGAAACTCGTGCCTTACAAGATGTGGACTTTAAAGTGGAGAAGGGTGAGTTTATCGCCATCATGGGAGAAAGCGGTTCAGGTAAGACCACGCTTTTGAATATTTTAGCTACGTTAGATAGGCCCACAAATGGTAATGTGGTTTTAGGGGGACAAGATATAACCCAAATTAAGGATGGTCAATTAGCAGATTATCGTTTGCGTAACTTAGGTTTTGTCTTCCAAGACTTTAACCTGTTAGATACTTTGTCCGTCCGTGACAATATTTATTTGCCACTTGTCTTATCGCGTACTGACATTAAGGAGATGGAACAGCGATTAGCTGTTATCGCACCTAAATTGCGTATTTCCGATCTTTTGAAAAAACGTCCTTTTGAATTGTCAGGAGGTCAAAAACAACGGGTTGCGATCGCTCGTAGTCTGATTACACACCCGCAACTTATCCTAGCTGATGAACCAACCGCAGCCCTTGATTACCGCAATTCAGAAGACTTGCTCCATTTGTTTGAGCAAATCAATGACGAAGGGCAAACCATTCTGATGGTAACCCACTCTGCCAATGCTGCCAGTCATGCTAATCGTGTCCTCTTTATCAAAGATGGTCGTATTTTCCATCAGCTTTATCGTGGTAATAAAGCCAATGGTGAATTTAGTAAGGACATTTCTCTGTCTATGGCAGCTCTTCTAGGAGGTGAATAACATGTTTTACCTCAAATTAGCCATCAATAATATCAAAAATTCAATTGGTATTTTTACGCCTTTTATACTATCCAGTTTAGTTCTCTTTATGCTGATTTGTTCTACTCAGCTGATCATGCTGAGCCCTGTTTCTGAAACCATGCAGAGTGGAACAATGACACTAGGCTTAGCTATTACGGTTTTAACGATTTTTGCCTTTATCATGGCGACTTATAGTTATAATTTTTTGATGAAACAACGTAGCAGAGAGTTTGGACTTTATAATATGCTTGGAATGAATAAGAAACAAGTCTCTGTTGTGGCAAGTATTGAGTTAATAATCACCTATATCCTTGTTGTTCTCATCGGCTCCATTTTAAGTGCTGTATTTTCAAATCTTAGCTATCTCTTTTTTATCAAATTAATCCAATTTGATGATCTCAAGTTTACGCTCAATCCTCTAGCCTTTATTTTGACTGCCGTACTTTTTTTAGCGATTTTTGGTTTTTTGCTGATTATTGAAGTTCTCATCATTAGTAAATCGTCACCACTCATTTTATTTAGAAGTCAGGAAAAAGGAGAAAAAGAGCCAAAGGGTAACGTATTTCTTGCCTTGTTAGGCGTTATCTCATTAGGAGCTGGATATGGTCTATCTGTGACTTCACATTATATCCAATCAGCCAGTCTTCTTCTTAGATTTTTTACGGCTGTTATCTTCGTTATTATCGGCACCTATCTCTTTTACATTAGCTTTATTAGTTGGTATTTGAAAAAACGCCGCGCCAACAAGGCTTATTTTTACCAACCAGAGCATTTTATCAGCACTTCACAAATGCTCTTCAGAATGAAGCAAAACGCTGTTGGACTTGCTAATATCACTCTTTTAGCCATTATGAGTTTTGTGACTATCGCAACAACGACCAGTCTATATACGGATATGATAGGTAAAACTGACCAGATTTTTCCAAAGTCAGTCAAAATGGTCTATCGTGGACAAGATATGTCAGCCATTAAGCAAGCTATTGATGAGAGCTTTGTCACTAAGCTTAATCAGTCTTTAGAAGATACCATTAGCTACAAATCATCTCAATTGACCGTAAATGCTCCAACAAATCAACATTGGGAGATTACAGAAGAGAATTTAGCCAACCCTGACTACCCTAATGTTCTTTATACTTATGTTGTCACCCAAGAGGATATGAGACGTCTAGGTAATGATTTGCCTCAGTTGGCGGACAATCAAATTATCTTTTATACACCAGATAACAAGTCTATTACTGACAAGCTGACCTACGTTGGTCAGGACTATGAACTGGTCAGCTATTCTGATAACCTTTATTTCCCTGATTTAATACAAACTTTTGCTGGAACTGTCATTGTTGTGAGTAACGACCAAGTCCTTGAGCATTTTGTAAGTCATACACAAGATAGTCAATATGAGATGACGTTATTTGCAGATGTGACACCAGAGGTCATGCAGACCTTATCAGCAGGTCAAGACGGAGACATTGTCTTAGACACCGATGAGGTTAGTGCTTACTACATGCTACGAGAGAGTTATGAACATGATGTTCTTGGTTTTGTTGGTGGCTTCCTCTTTACTGGTTTCTTACTAGGCATTTCATTCTTACTGGGAGCTGCCTTAATTATCTACTATAAGCAGTACTCAGAAGGGCATGAAGATAAAAAATCCTATAAGATTTTACAAGAAGTAGGCATGTCAGCACAAGCTGTCAAGAAAACCATCAATTCTCAAACCATATTGGTTTTCTTTATGCCACTTGTCATGGCAATTGTGCATTTTCTATTTGCCATTGTCATGTTGCGCCAAATGTTGCTCATGTTTGGAGTGACTAGTGCGACGACAGTTTATACGGTTAGTGCCATTGTGATTGTATTGGTTATCCTTATTTACTATCTCATCTATCGTCTAACCAGTCGCACCTACTTTAAGATTATTGAACGCTAACTTAAGAACTGAGTTCAGATACAACACTTTCAGCGTTTTTCATAACTTTAGGGATCTTTGTTTGTTAAAGGTGTAAAAATACTTTCTAGAACAAGAATTCTTAACTAATCAAGATTTTCAGAGTGTCAGAGATATCGTTTTTATGAGATGACGATCTTTCTGAGACTCTTTTTTGTTTTAGTTTGAGATTGCTATAGTAACATATTTGTATTAAAATAAATCTATGAGAAAAGAAGCTACCATTTTCATTGTCGAAGACGATGAGGTTATTGTTCAACGTTTAAAAAATCATTTGAGTCAACAATATCGTGTGTTTAGTGTTAGCAATCTTAGGTCTGTCACACAGGAAGTTGATGAGTTACAGCCAGATTTGATTTTAATGGATATCAATCTTCCGTATTTTAATGGCTTTTATTGGACAACTGAAATTCGTAAAACCATGACTATGCCAATTATTTTTATTTCTTCAGCTGACGATGAAATGAATGCTATTATGGCGATGAATATGGGAGGGGATGATTTTATTGCTAAGCCATTCTCTTTGGGATTGTTAGATGCCAAAATTGCTGCCATGTTAAGACGTAGTACGTATTTAATGCAAACACCTAAGTTGGTGGTTGATGATTTTAAGCTTGACTTAGATGGCCACTTTAGTCGAAACGGTGAGCATTTAAAACTAACACCTACAGAGACTAAAATTTTAGCTGTCTTAATTGCAGCTAAAGGAGAAGTAGTGACCAAAGAACTACTCCTTGACAAATTATGGGAAGGAGAAGATTTTATTGATGTCAATACTTTAAATGTGAATATGGCACGTCTTCGTAAAAAAGTGGCTCAACTAGGGTTTGACCGTATTCATACGGTTAGAGGAGTGGGGTATCTTGTGAAATGATCAGAGCTTTTTTTAGAGAATATCGTTTTTGGTATATGATGTACATTATACAAGCTGTAGCATTTTTAATGACTTTCTATCTATACCGATTACCCTTATCTTATTTCACCTATAGTTTTTTAGTATCGTCTGTCCTCATTATCCTTATTAGTATGGTATTGTACTATCGGTTTCAACAGAAGATACACTTGCTCGAAGATTTTTCGTTTAATCCAGATGTGTATCTACTAACAAAACCCAGTGACAAAGCCTACTTAGCAATTATTGATCAAGAAAAAACAGCATTTTCAAAATTGTTGTTAAAAACCAGGCAACGTGAGAATGATCTACAACAGCTAATCAAAATGTGGAGTCATCAGATGAAAATCCCCTTGTCAGCTTTGTCCCTGATGGTACAGACAGATAGTTTGGAAGTATCGGATGTTGCCATACAGGTTCAATCTCTCAACCATCAGCTAAGTAACATGTTAAACTATCTCAAGTTAAGTCATTATGATAGTGATTTTCGATTTGAGAAGGTATCCGTAAAAGCCCTCGTCATTGATATCATAAAAGAATTTAGGGTGCTTTTTTTAAAAAAAGATATACAGGTTTCATTAGATGGGGATTGGACTCTTTTGTCAGATCGTAAATGGCTACGTTTTGCTTTGTCGCAACTATTGGATAACGCGGTGAAATATAGTAAACCGCATGGTCGGATTACAATAACGATGTCTAACGATGGTATATGTATTAAGGATAACGGAATAGGGATATTAGCAGAAGATATTCCTCGTTTATTTGAACAAGGCTTTACAGGTTTTAATGGTCGTGAACACCAAAAAGCAACAGGCTTCGGACTTTACATGACCAAGAGGATTATTGATCAATTAGGTCTTACGATCACCATTACAAGTCAGATAGATGTGGGAACCGAAGTGACGATAGCTTCTTCATTGTCTAAGGCTACTTAAACAATTCTTTTTCTTAAATTTAACCATCTTTTAGCATTCAAGATTTAATGCTATAATAAAATCTATTACATTCACATTAGGAGATTATCGTGAAGACTAAATCTTTACAATTCAAATCGTCATTGGCATACAAAGGTAGAATTATATGGTTGTTTGCGAAATACCAGTTATTAACAAAAGGTGTTTTAACCTTATTAGTTTACCCAATATATTCATTTATCATTAGCTTGTTGTTAAATCAATCAGGTCGTACTGTATTTTCTAGTGGCGATTTCATGAGTTTCTTATTGAGTTTTAATGGGGTTAGCTTATTGATTGTCACCTTAATCTTCATGATGATTTTGTTTGGTTTGGATATTAACAGCTTTATTATTATGTCAGCCTTAATCAAAGAGGGGAAGATTGAGATGACAGCTCGTCACATGATTGCCATTGGAATCAAATCCTTAAGGTATTTTTTCAGCCCGCTTGGCTTACTTGTGATGGTTTATGCTGCTTTGATTTTCCCTTTAATTGGGGTGGGTGTAACCATCTCACCGATGAAGAATTTTCAAATCCCTAACTTTATCACATCTGTTATTTATGCAAGTCCGCTTTATTTTGCTTTATATAATTTGGTATTACTCTTACTAGCTTATATCAGTTATCGTTTTGCTTTCGTTTTTCACTATATTTTGATTTCGGGATATGGCAGTTTTTCGGCTTTGATTGCTTCTTGGAAACTGACTAAGAAGTTTCAGTGGGAGTTTTTGAAGGATTTAGTTCTTGCATTTTTAAAACGGTTAACTTGGCTTTATTTTCCTTTAACAATAATTGTATCCAGTTTAATCTTTTTACTCATACAGTTAAGTGATGGAACAGAACCATCAAGATTTTTACTCTTCTTTATCTTATTAGGCATTTCAGAATTACTAACTTTAATAACATTTATTTTTATGCCTATATTTGTCTTGTCTATAACTGATTTATTTTATAAATACAATCACTTGGAAGGACAAACGATTGAATTACAATTAACCACAAATGCAACATCGTGGTTAGATAATGTTAAACACAAAATTCGCTTGAAAACAAAATTATGGATTCTTCTAGGCATCTTTGTAGCTGTCGTAGTTAATCTAATTGTTTCAGCAATATTAACCGTATTTTTTGATCCTATTTTTAAAACACATCACCCTATTGAAATTGTAGCGCACCGTGCAGGAGGGGACTTGGGAGCGGAAAATACTGTTGAAGGGATTATTGAAGCGGCTAAGGAAGGTGCTTCATGGACCGAAATTGATATCCAGAGAACAAAAGATGGTCGTTATATTTTAAATCATGATAGTAATTTTAGACGTGTTGCTGGAGATTCACGTACCTCTTCAGAAATGACTTTGAAGGAAGTGGAGAAGTTAGAAGTTCGAAATCTTTTTGATCCTAGTAAACCCTCTCAACCTGTACCAACTATCGAAGAAGTCATTAAGGCATCAAAGGGTAAGATCGGTCTTTTTATAGAATTAAAAGGAAAAACAGCCGATAAAAAAATGGTTGATGATATGGTCAAGCTCATCAAAAAAGAAAAATTAGGAGATCAAGCTGTTTTATTATCGCTGGATTATACACTCATTGAATATATTGAAAAAAAATATCCTGAGATCCAATCTGGCTATCTTTATTATTTTGCGATAGGGCAAACGAATCATTTACTTGGTGATTATCTGATTATGGAAGAGCGCGAAGCAACCTCTGATAATATTGATTTATTGAAATCAAGCGGTAAAAAAGTGATTGTTTGGACGGTCAATACACCGGAGTCCATTGGCTCATTTGTTAATTCAAAAGTAGATGGGATAATTACAGATTATGTTTTGGCTGTTAAAGAAGGTATCAAAACACGTGATAAGCGTACTGATCTGGAAATGATATTAGATAAGTTATTTGAGTAATAGATTTATCGTCTTTGATGAGATTAATGATACAGTGTTGGTCGAAAAAATATTTGGCTTCCTTGTCTGTAGCGTTCAGTGTAAGCTGGTGAGCTAAAAATATTAAGCATTATATTTTCTTTATTTGATGTCCTTTGATATAATGAAACAAACAAATGAAAAGAGGGATCGTTATGTCAGAAGAAAAATTAAATGCAACATTAGAGCAAGTTTCAGGTTCTGCTAAAGAATTCGCAGGAAAAGTGCTTGGTGATAAATCACTCGAGGCAGAAGGAACTGTCGAAAAGGCTGTTGGTAAAGCTAAGGAGTTAGCAGAAGATGCTAAAGGTGCTGTTGAGGGTGCTTTAAAAGGCATTCAAAACGCATTTGACAAAAAATAGGCAAATATCTGCATATAATATTGAGTAAGGTTGAATCAAAAGTTCAGCCTTATTTTGTTAGATATAAAAAGAATAAAAAGTCTAATTTTACCCAAATGTTTGCCATTCACCCCTCATTCATACATTTTTCTGGTCCCAACTGATTTTAGCTGTGATATAATGGAATTATGATTGCAATTGAACACATTGAACAACTAAGCAAATCCAAATTAGGTTTAATCACTGTAATTACTGGGGAGGACCAAGGTCAGTACGCTTTGATGCGTCAAACACTAATGACTCAGATTGGTTATGATCCTAGTGATTTGAGCTATTCTTATTTTGATTTGTCAGAAAGTGCTTATGAAGATGCTGAGATGGATTTGGAGAGTTTGCCATTTTTTTCTGATGAGAAAATTGTCATTTTTGACCATTTTTTAGATATTACGACATCAAAAAAAACATATCTCGACGAACATGCTTTAAAACGCTTTGAGGCTTACCTTGATAGCCCGTTAGATACGACCAGACTAATTCTCTTAGCTCCGGGTAAGCTAGATAGTAAGCGTCGAATCGTCAAGCTATTAAAACGTGATGCTCAGATTTTTGAGGCTATGCCACTTAAAGAAGCAGCCTTTAAAACTTACTTTCAAAAGCATGCTCATCAGTTGGGAATGGTCTTTGAATCAGGTGTTTTTGATCAACTTTTGGTGAAAGCGAATTTTGATTTTGGTGAAATGACCAAGAATATTGCATTTTTAAAAGCCTATAAAGCAGATGGTCATATCTCACAAAAAGATATTCAAGAGGCTATTCCACGTACGTTATCAGATAATATTTTTGAGTTGATTCAGCTTGTCTTAAAGCATAGAGTTGATGACGCACGACAACTGATTAAGGATTTACGTTTACAAGGACAAGATGATGTTAAGTTGATAGCTGTTATGTTGGGGCAGTTTAGGTTGTTTTTACAAGTTAAATTGTTAGCTAGCTTAGGCAAATCAGAGGCGCAAATGATTTTTGAATTATCGGATATAACGGGTAAGAAAATAAACCCTTACCAAGTCAAATTTGCACTTAGAGATAGCCGTGTCTTGTCGGTAGATTTCTTGAAAAACAGTATCAAAACCTTAATTGAAACAGATTTTCAAATCAAGACAGGACAATTTGAAAAAGAATATCTTTTTGATTTAGCTTTGTTAAAGATAGCGAGTTTTGAGCAACATTAGCTTGCTTTATAGTGATATAAGCTAATTACTTGTAAGCCAACTTATTTTACGATAAGATAGAGTTATTAAAAGAAAAGAGGTAATAACCAAATGACAATTACGTTACCAGATTTACCATATGCTTATGATGCACTTGAGCCAACGATTGACGCAGAAACAATGCAATTGCACCATGGCAAGCACCATGCGGCTTATGTTGCTAATGTTAATGCGGCTCTTGAGAAACACCCTGAAATTGGTGAAGATTTAGAAGCATTATTGGCTGATGTGACAGCTATTCCAGCTGATATCCGTCAAGCTGTTATCAATAACGGTGGTGGACATCTTAACCACGCGCTTTTCTGGCAGTTAATGACACCAGAAAAAACTGCGCCTTCAGCTGAACTTGCAGCTGCTATTGATGCTAAATTCGGTTCATTTGACGCTTTCCAAGAGGCTTTTGCACAAGCAGCAGCAACTCGTTTTGGTTCAGGTTGGGCATGGTTAGTTGTTAATAAAGAGGGTGAACTTGAAGTTCTTTCAACTGGAAACCAAGATACACCAATCATGGATGGTCATAAACCAATTCTTGGCTTGGACGTTTGGGAACATGCTTACTACTTGAACTACCGCAATGTTCGTCCAAACTATATCAAAGCGTTCTTTGAAGTTATCAACTGGAATAAGGTTGAAGAACTTTACCAAGCAGCTAAATAATAGGTCGTCGAGTTCTTAGGAACTCGTTTTTTAGATGAGGGATAGGTTTAATACCTTAATTTCAAAATCATAAAGTAACCTGTTCCTAATAGGTATAGAAGGGACAGGTTGTTTTTGGTTTTTAAAAGTATCACTACCCCCTCTCTTGAGATGATATCTGACCTTGCCAATGACTTGACTGTTACAAAAAAAGCAGTGTCATTTTACTATTTTAACAACTAGTGATTGATCATTCGCAACATTTCATCTCACATCAGGCTTGCAAGGAGTCTAGTTAAATGTTTTAATTAATTTATGGGGAATTAAGCATAGGGACTTTGTGTCCTCGTACTGTTAATAAGGTAAAAAACGTTTTGAAAAAGATAGCCCCCTTTTAAGACGATTTACCGAGACATTTTAGAACTTGTCTAATAAGGAGGACAACATGGTTTTATCAGATATCGAAATTGCAAATTCTATGACAATGCAGCCAATTGCAGACATTGCTGAAAAACTTGGTGTGACAGATGATGCCTTAATTCAGTATGGGAAATATAAGGCTAAAATTGACTTGCATCAGTTGGATGGTTTTAAAGATAAAGCTGATGGCAAACTTATTTTGGTTACTGCTATTTCGCCTACAGATGCTGGTGAAGGCAAAACAACAACATCTGTTGGTTTAGCAGATGCCATTTCAGCAATTGGTAAAAAAGCAGTAATTGCCCTCAGAGAGCCATCATTAGGTCCAGTTTTTGGTATTAAAGGTGGAGCTGCAGGTGGTGGTTATGCCCAAGTTGTTCCTATGGAGGACATTAATCTTCATTTTACAGGCGATTTTCATGCAATTGGTGCTGCCAATAACCTCCTAGCAGCTTTGATTGATAATCATATTCATCATGGTAATAGTTTAGGCATTGATTCTCGACGCATCACTTGGAAACGTGTTGTTGATATGAATGACCGTCAATTACGTCATATCGTTAATGGTCTTCAAGGTAAGGTTAATGGTGTGCCACGTGAAGATGGCTACGATATCACTGTAGCATCTGAAATTATGGCAATCCTGTGTCTTGCTGATAGCTTAGCAGATCTCAAAAAACGTTTAGATAACATTATCATCGGCTATAATTTTCAAGGGAAACCAGTTTTAGCAAAGGAACTGAAGGCTAGTGGTGCGATGGCAGCTCTTCTGAAAGACGCTATCCATCCAAACCTAGTGCAAACTCTGGAACATACTCCAGCCATTATCCATGGTGGACCATTTGCTAATATTGCCCATGGCTGTAACAGTGTTTTAGCAACAAAAGTGGCTTTGAAATATGCTGATTATGTGGTCACTGAAGCAGGATTCGGGGCAGATCTGGGCGCAGAAAAATTTATTGATATCAAGTGTCGTGTGTCAGGATTACGCCCGAGTGCTGTTGTTCTTGTCGCGACGATTCGTGCCCTTAAAATGCATGGTGGTGTGGCTAAAATAGATCTTGCTACTGAAAATGTCCAAGCTGTAATTGATGGTTTATCAAACCTTGAAAAACACTTAGATAATATTCGTCATGTCTATGGCTTACCAGCTGTTGTAGCTATCAATAAATTCCCACTTGATACAGAAGCAGAATTGAAGGTAGTTTATGATGCTTGTCATAAATTAGGTGTTGATGTTGTGGTTTCAGATGTTTGGGCAAAAGGGGGACAAGGTGGTATTGAACTCGCAGAAAAAGTTGTCGCCCTTACCGAAGAACCCAATCAGTTCCAATTCGTGTATGACGATGAAGATAGCATTGAAACAAAGTTGAATAAGATTGTGACTAAGGTTTATGGTGGTGAGGGTGTGATTTTGACACCTGCTGCTAAGAAAGAATTGAAAGAATTAACAGACCTTGAATTTAACCATTTGCCAATTTGTATGGCTAAGACGCAGTATTCTTTCTCTGATGATGCGACAAAACTTGGTGCACCAAAAAATTTCTTTGTTACAATTAGCAAACTCAAAGTATCAGCAGGAGCTGGATTTATTGTAGCTTTGGCTGGAGATATTATGACTATGCCAGGTTTGCCAAAAGTTCCAGCAAGTGAGCGTATTGACATAGATACCCAAGGAAAGATTACAGGTCTTTTTTAATCCAATAACCATACAAGACCTAAGGTTTACCGATTTTATGTTGACAAAATGAGCTGAAGGTTCAACCAAAGCAACTATATTTCTATTCTTACCCTCTAGCAAGTATTAAATGATTTCTCCTAATTATCATCACATCCTTCTATTTTTGAATGATTTCATAGGTTTAGAACACCAAATCATTTAAAACAGTACCAAAATATAACTATTTTCCAGATTTTTAAAAATGATGATCTAAATTAAAAGTTATTGGATTTGCAAGAATGTCAGCTTCCTGTATAATAAGTTTTATTCATCTGTGATAGAGGTCTAATGAAATGATAGGTTGATTATCATAGTTGATATGACTATACAGATGAGTTACAGTTTATTTGAAACTAGGCAAACAGTTCACAATTGATACACTATCTTAGAAAATCATCATTTTTGAAGGTAAAAAACAGATGTAGGTGTTGGTTGATTACCTAGTGAGAAAAGCTGCCTGTAGAGTTATTTCTTGTTTAGTAAGCTATTTATGTGAAGGGTCTACTAAGCTCTACTTATCATTTTATATCAACTAAGGAGGACAACGTATGGGAAACAAAAAAATAGCTACTCAAGAGAGTGCTAAGTTTAGCCTGACTGGGGCGACACTTTATGGGATAAATGCTGTTATCGGTTCTGGTATATTTCTTTGACCGCAGCATATTTATCGTGGCTTAGGTCCTGCATCTATAGCAGTTATGTTTGGAACAGCTCTTTTAACGATTCTGTTAGCTGTTTGTTTTGCTGAAGTTTCGGGTTACTTTGGTAAAAATGGTGGAGCTTTCCAATATTCTAAGCGGGCTTTTGGTGACTTTATAGGCTTTAATGTCGGTATTTTAGGGTGGGTTGTAACTATTTTTTCTTGGGCTGCTATGGCGGCAGGATTCGCAAAAATGTTCATCATTACTTTCCCGACTTTTGAAGGCATGAATATCCCTATCAGTATTGGATTAGTTGTTTTTCTATCGCTAATAAATTTATCAGGATTAAAAATCTCAAAAATCTTTACGATTATCGCTACGGTAGCTAAACTCATTCCGATTGTGCTTTTCTCTATCTGTGCTATTTTCTTTATAAACAAAGGTTTGGGTAACTTTGCACCATTTGTACAGTTAGAAGAAGGCAAAACACTTTTTGGTGCTGTTTCTGATACAGCGATCTATATTTTTTATGGCTTTATCGGATTTGAAACCCTTTCTATCGTTGCCGGTGAGATGAAAAATCCTGAAAAAAATGTGCCACGTGCTATTTTAGGCTCAATTAGTATTGTTTCCGTTCTTTATATGCTTATTATCGCTGGAACTATTGCCATGTTGGGTGATGATATCATGAATACTAATGCACCGGTTCAAGAGGCTTTCACGCGCATGATTGGTCCTGTTGGTGCTTGGCTGGTTTCTATCGGTGCCCTTATTTCAATCACTGGGCTTAATATGGGTGAATCTATTATGGTTCCTCGTCTTGGAGCAGCTATTGCAGATGAAGGCTTATTGCCAGTTGTTATTTCTAAACAAAATAAAAATGGAGCACCTATAATAGCAATTGCTATTTCATCAACTGTTGCCATTTTGCTATTACTAACTGGTTCATTTGAATTTCTTTCAGGGCTTAGTGTGATATTCCGCTTCTTTCAATATATCCCAACCGCATTAGCAGTTATCAAACTGCGTCAGGATGAACCAAATGCCAATCTTATTTTTAGAGTACCATTTGGTAGATTTATTCCGATTTTAGCCGTTGTCATAAGTATTCTTATGATTGCTGGCGGTAACATGATGAACTTTGTATATGGTTTTATTGGTGTTGCAATCTCTAGTATTCTTTACCTAATCATGCATGGTAATAAGAAAAACAAAGCAGTTATCTGAACTCTGATGATAGACTTGATTAGGAAATGTTGGTAGAAGCGATGCATTGATTTTAAATGTTAAGGATTGATTTTATGAACCCTTTTGTTGCAATAAGCTGATAAATAAAGTATAATCTAGCTTTACGCTTGGAAAGAGGTTAAAACATGAAACTGGCTTTAAAAGAATTGCGTTATTACGCTAAAAGATATATTTTGATAGAGTTACTCATTATTTTAATGATGTTTATGGTTGTATTTCTTATCGGTCTCGCTAATGGACTTAGCCGTGTGGTTAGTGCAGGTATTGAAGAAATCGAAGCGCCCTACTATCTGTTAAGTGAAGAAGCAGAAGGTATCACAACCTTCTCTAATCTGAGTACCACTATTTTGGATGATGTCAAAAGCAAACAGCTAGGTAACTACACAGAATTAACGATTCAAAGAACTGACTTGAGCGACAAGGATTCTAATAAACTAGACACTGTTTATTTTGCCATTGATAAAGATAGTTTCTTAGCACCTGAAATCAGTGAAGGTAAGCCACTATCTTCTCGCTCTAATGAGCTGGTGTTAAATGAGCGTTTTAGAGAAGAAGGTATTGCATTAGGCGATAAGGTATTGGCTAAAGGAGCAGATAAAGAATTAACAGTTGTTGGTTTTGCTAAAAATGCCTACTACGGTCACAGCTCCATTGCTTATGTCACAAAAGATACCTTCGAGGAATTAAATAAGGCTGTTAACCCCGCTTATACTTGGGTTCCTCAAGCACTTGTCTTTGAAACTGATCTTGTTAAGGATTATAGTTTTGATGGCGTGGAAGTTCTTGAAAAGAAAGCTCTTATTTCAAAAATTCCTGGTTATACTGCTCAACAGTTGACTTTAAAATTGATTATTTGGACCTTAGTTGTTATTTCATCAACTATTTTAGGTGTATTCTTTTATATCATTACTCTCCAGAAAAGGCGTGAATTTGGTGTTATGAAAGCTATTGGTAATTCAACTGGTGAGATTATTAGTAGCCAGCTTAGCCAGATTCTTATTCTAGCACTTTCTGGTGTAGCTATTGGTTTAATTGTTGCTTATACATTGGCACAGTTTTTACCAAAAACCTTACCATTCTATTTAACGGCGTCGACAGTGTTGCCAGTAGTTGTTGCCTTTATGACGATTGCTATTTTAGCTAGCTTATTGTCTATTCGTCAGATTGTCAAAATAGATGCCATAGAGGTTATCAATGGAGGTGATATGTAATGTCTCATGCAAAATTAGAACTAAAAGGAATTGGTAAGTCTTACAAAGATGGTGATGCGTCATTAACCATTCTAAAGGATTTGAATCTTTCTGTTGAAGCGGGTGAATTTGTTGCGATTTTAGGCCCATCGGGTTCTGGTAAAAGCACGCTTTTATCAATCGCAGGTCTCTTGTTAACAGCAGATACTGGTGCTATTTATTTGGATGGTGAAAAAGTATCTAGCAGTAGTCAAAAAGATTTGACAAAACTAAGACGCGAGCAATTGGGCTTTATCTTTCAGAGCCATCATCTCTTGCCTTTTATGACAATCAATGACCAGTTGTTAGAAGTTGCCGCTTTTAATAAGAATTTTAGTCGTCAAGAACGTCAAGAGGCTGTATCTACTTTATTGAAGGATTTAGGTATTGAAGGCGCAGCAAATAAATACCCTAATCAACTATCAGGTGGCCAAAGACAACGTGCAGCGATTGCCAGAGCCTTTGTACATCAACCGAAACTTATTTTAGCTGATGAGCCTACTGCTAGTTTGGATGCCGATAGAGGACGTCAAATCGCAGAATTACTGCGTAAAGAGGTTAAAGAGAGACAAACAGGAGCCATTATGGTGACACATGATGAACGTATCTTAGATTTAGTTGACAAGGTATATGAGTTAGAATATGGTCAATTGAAATTAGTTGCGTTTGGAGAATAAAAGATACTTATAAGGAGAAATAATGGCAGCACCTGTCAAACAATTCATTCTTGATGATGAAGGTCATTTGTACGTCTTGTCTAAACCCTTGTGGAAAAGAGGTTTATTCTGGTCAACGATAATTTTGGGGATGTTAAGCTTGTTTTTATTAGTTATGGCTATTGGTGCCATAATGGAATCAGTAGCTATTGATGACGCTCTTGCTCGTCATCATCTCTATTATGACACAGAAACAGACGATATTCAGGTCGATGGCGATACTGATTTGCCAGTAGATGATAGTTATTCCCCAGAAGATGAGATGATCGATGCTTATATTGAATTGACACGACAAATGGTCTTGATGCGTATGTATCCTGATAAAGTGTCGTATGAAGAAGCTACCGAATTAATTGATATGTACCTATCCATCTTAGAAGAAGCTCACGGTTCAAGTTCAGATATCTACATGACTAACAAGAAAAAAGGAGAGTTGATACTGCAGTTGTATAAAAATGTCTCCACATCAGGTAAAACCTTTACCCAGGATGAAAAGTTGATTATTGACAAACATATAAGTGAGATAACAGAAGATGTCGTTACTGCGACACAGAGCCTTGAGGAAGAACTATCATTATAATAACAAAAGCTAGCTATGGTTAGCTTTTTATTGTGACTTTTTGTATAATGAGAAAAAAGTGGCAGAGAGGTGTATTATGACAGCTTATGAACAGGTGTTAAAGGTTTTAGAGAGGCTTGGAATCAGTATAGAGTTGGTAGAACATGAACCAGCTTTTACGACTGAGGAAGCAGATAAATATATCGAAGGCATCGAAGGTGTTCGTACCAAGACTATGTTTTTGACTAATAAAAAGAAAACGCAATACTACCTTTTGATTATGGACGATAAAAAACTCTTGGATATGGATAAGTTTAGAGATATAGTAGGAGCTAATCGGATCCGTATGGCATCGCCTGATAGTTTATTGTCAAAGATGGGATTACCACCAGGTACAGTGTCACCTTTTGGTCTTTTAAACAATATGGAAAAGGATATTAAGGTTTATTTTGACCAAGAGATTATGTCAGAGGAACGAATGAGTTTTCATCCTAATACGAACGATAAAACCATTTTTATCAACACTCGTGATTTATTGAGATTTTTGGAAGAAATTGGGTTTGACAGTCATGTGATTGAGCTATCTTAAATAGCGTTTTGAGAGGAGAAAACATGCTTGCGTTATCATTTATTTATGAAGCTGTGATAGGTTTATTAACCTTTTTAGCTTTCTATTTGTATTATCGTCCTAAAGAAGATTGGCATGGCAAGGTTTTGATGTTGACATTTTTGTACGCCATGTATATGATGTTCGTTTTTTTCGTGACAGGATTACCTACACGACATGATTTCTTGTTTGCGTGGTATGCCTTAGAACATCAAATTAATGTGATACCATTTAGTCAAACGATCAATGTGATTGATTATCTGCTAAATCTCTTCTTATTTGTTCCATTCGGTTTTTTCCTGCCTCTTTTTTCTAAGAAGTACCAATCTCTTCCTAAGATGATACAAACTAGCTTTGGCTTTTCTTTATTTATTGAGGTGGTTCAATTATGCAATGAGCGGATTACGGATATCGATGATTTAATTTTGAATACCTTGGGTGCTGGTTTAGGTTATGTCATGTATCGCTTATTATTTAGGCAAAGAGACAGTTTAAGCACAGGATTGTCACCGATAAGATATAGTATTGTCTACTTTTTGATTCGTTTTATTCTATTTGATCCTAACTTTTTTTGGAGATTTTAGACTATCTCGTAGCATATTTCTGACAGGTGCTATCATATTTGATAAAATAATGATGTAATATAGGGAGTCAATCCTTAAAATCAACTAAAGGAGTTAATATGGAACAATTTGATGTATTGGTTATTGGCTTTGGTAAAGCTGGTAAAACCTTAGCTGCTAAGATGAGTATGGGTGGTAAAAAAGTCGCTATTGTCGAACAAGATACTAGTATGTACGGTGGAACCTGTATCAATATCGGCTGTATTCCAACCAAAACCCTGATTGTTGCAGCGGAAGAAAATTTAAGTTTTGAGCAGGCTATGGCTCAAAAAGAAGCTGTTGTGACACGTTTACGTGGTAAAAATAAACTGTTGATGGAAAACGCAGGTGTGACTCTTATCAATGGTAAGGCCCGCTTTACTGGTGATAAGATTGTTGAGGTTATTGCAGGAGATGAGACACTTCGCTTGACTGCTGAAACGATTATTATCAATACTGGTGCAGAATCAGTTATCTTGCCTATTGAGGGCTTGACCACGAGTCAGCATGTGTATGATAGTACAGGTATTCAACAACTAACAGCACAACCTAAACATTTAGGTATTATCGGTGGTGGTAATATTGGTTTAGAATTTGCTAGTCTTTACGCTGATTTAGGCAGTAAGGTGACTGTATTTGAAGCTTCTGAGCGCGTGCTTGGACGTTATGAACCAGAAGTTGCTGATTTAGCTAAAACCTATATGGAAGAAGATGGTGTCGACTTTGTTTTGTCGGCTAAGGTGTCTAAAGTGTCTAATGTTGGCGATAAAGTTCTTGTGATTGCGAACAATCAAGAGTTTACTTTTGATGCCCTTCTTTATGCCACAGGTCGTAAACCAAATACTGCTGATTTAGGTTTGGAGAGCACGTCTATTGAAATGACCGAGCGTGGTGCGATTAAGGTTGATCATTATTGCGAAACAACTGTTCCTGGCGTCTATGCCGTAGGTGATGTTAATGGTGGTCCTCAGTTCACATACACTTCTTTAGATGATTTTCGTATTGTATTTGGGAAATTAACTGGTAATGGCAACTATAGTCTTCAGGATCGTTCAACTATTGCAACAACCAGTTTCATTCGTCCAGCCTTATCACAGGTTGGCTTAACAGAACAAGAAGCTGCAGATAAAGGATATAACTACAAAGCAAACAGTTTGTTGGTTGCTAATATGCCGAGAGCTCATGTCAATAATAATCTACGTGGCATGTTTAAGGTAGTCGTTGATATGGATTCGCGTTTGATCTTAGGAGCAACTCTCCTATCTGCTGAAAGTCAGGAAATCATAAACTTGATTAAGATGGCGATAGATAACAAGATTCCGTATACTTATATCAAGAATCAACTCTTTACCCACCCAACCATGTCTGAAAACTTGAATGATGTTTTTAATTTCTAAGTGTCAGATAAAAGGAAGAACTCAACTTATGGTATAATGAAGAGACTGGAAATGTCCAGTCTCTTTGTTATATCTTAATTGTATAGGACTAGTGATTTAAGTCATGTTCTAAGACCTCTTGAAGAGATATTATAGATAGATTGCTAAGATCGTCGAGATATGAGAATAGAAAAAAAGTTTCGTGAGGAGTTAGTATGAATCAAAAACATACGGTTCGACAGTTACTGGATAAGAGTCGTAGAGGGATTTTAAGAGGGATTTTTAGTCGTACAACGATAATTGTTATTCTCTTAATTCTTCAGCTCCTTTTTATTGTATCGTCATTTATCTGGTTAGATCAGTACCGTTTTTATGTTGAAATTGCGGAAAATATTTTACGTATAGGAACGGTTTTGTATTTGATTAACAACCGTATGGATACCACTTCTAAGATTACCTGGTTACTGCTGATTTTGAGTTTACCTTTACTAGGCTCACTCTTTTTAATCTATACTAAGATGGATTGGGGCTATCGTGGGATGAAAAGAGGGATTCTGGTCTCACTTCACAGAGGTCAGCCTTATCTCAAACAGAACTTGGATGTCTTGGCAGAGTTACAAGATGCTCACTCAACCACCTATAATCTTGTTCAGTATTTCAGACGGACAGATGGCAAGTATCCTGTTTACAAGAATACCAGAGTTACCTATTTTCCTTCGGGGGAAGCTAAGTTTGATGAGATGAAACGTCAATTGTTGAAAGCCAAAAAGTATATCTTTTTAGAGTATTTTATCATTGATGAAGGCTTGATGTGGGGTGAAATCTTGGCGATTTTGGAACAAAAAGTTCAAGAAGGTGTTCAGGTTCGTGTGATGTATGATGGCATGATTGAGATGTCAACACTTTCATTTGACTATAAAGAGCGCCTTAGAGCCATAGGTATTGAAGCTAAAGCATTTGCTCCATTATCGCCTTTTATTTCCACTTATTATAACTACCGAGACCACCGTAAATTGTTAGTTATTGACGGTCAAGTCGCCTTTAATGGCGGGGTCAATCTTGCTGATGAGTATATCAATGAAATTGAGCGTTTTGGTCACTGGAAAGATAGTGCGATCATGTTAGAGGGGGAAGCAGTCAACAGCTTTGTTGTTATGTTTTTACAAATGTGGTCTGTCTTTGAAGATAATCCAGAATTCGATCGTTATTTAACTGAGGAGCATGAACACTATGAGGAAGAAGGTTTTGTCATTCCTTATGGAGATTCACCACTTGATTCTGATAGAGTGGGAGAAAATGTTTATATTGATATTTTGAACCATGCTAGAGATTATGTCTATATCATGACTCCTTACCTGATTCTTGATAGTGAACTAGAACACGCTTTGCGATTTGCATCAGAACGTGGCGTAGATGTTCGACTGATTATGCCGGGAATACCTGATAAGAAAATCCCTTATTATCTCGCTAAAACTTATTATGGTAGCCTACTCTCCTCAGGTGTTAGAATCTATGAATATACGCCCGGTTTTGTCCATTCGAAAGTCTTCCTGTCTGACGGCATAAAAGGAGTTGTTGGGACGATTAATTTGGATTACCGTAGTCTTTACCATCATTTCGAGTGTGCAACCTATCTTTATAAAACCGATTGTCTAGAAGCAATCAATGATGATTTTATACAGACATTTAGATTATCTAGAGAAATTACTTGGTTAGATTGGCGACAACGCCCGTTTTATCAAAAAGTCATAGGTGTGCTAATTAAAATGATTGCTCCTTTACTTTAATGACAACAAAACTCTTGTCAAATGTAAAAAAACTGATATAATAACATTATGCGATGAGTCGATAAGTGGCTTTGCCACTATTGCGCTAGGGATGTCATTAACGCAGGAGCGGACATTGTTAGGTTGTGTGAACCTGCCTAACTCATCGAAAGATGCCCTATAATCCTCTTCCTTTCAGGTGGGGGATTTTTGTTTTTCATGCTATCATAAACCTTTGATATTTTAAAGATTTCATTTTATGCACACTAAAAAGTCTATAATAGTTCACACCTCTATTTACAAGCAAGGGGTTAATCGTTTATATGAAGCATTCGCAACGATTTAGATGCTGAAAATGGTATTTATATGTGCGTTATTTCGCATAACTTATTGAAAGGTGTTGCGTGGAATTTTGCTTAAAGCTCTGAAGTTTGGGATGAGAGAGGATTAGTTCGTCTGACGACAGACTTGATTTTTGATTGAATTAAACATGTGATAGGTCAGTTAAAACTAGTATCCTTCAATAGTGTATTAAAGCTTCCATCAAGATAACATAAAAATACTGGTCAATATGCCCAGTATTTTTTGTGTGATTTAAAAGGTAGTCAAGATAGATTACCAGTTTTTTAACATGGTCTGATAATAGTGATGTAAAACAGGTATTTTTTGAAGAAGATAGTAACCAGTCAGTCCGACTAGAAATCCAGATAAGATACCTGTCATTGATAAAATAGGCAGATAATTAAGAGCACCAAGTGATTGAGCCAAGAAGGCAAACACTATTATTTGACCAATATTATGAATAACGCCACCGAGTGTTGAAATCCCTAAGACACTAACTCGTTTTGGTCCAAGTTTTTTGCTAGCTAACATGACAAGATAACTCAGTAACGAGCCTGCAGCACTATACATGAAACTTGAAAATGTACCACTTAATAGCGTAGCAATGATTAAGCGTACCAAGACAATTTTCAGGCTGTCTCGAGATGGCAATGTAAAAATAGCGATGAGGGTAATCAGATTACCAAGTCCCAATTTTGCTCCTGGAGCAAATGCAAAAGGTGTTGGGATAAGTCTTTCAATTAGTGAGAGGACAACAGCTTGAGAGGCTAACATGGCGATGAATACCATTTTATGATGAGAACGTTGCATAGGTTTATCTTTCTAGAATACAATCTACTGTTCTATATCTTACATTTTTTTTAGCCAACTGGCAATATTAAAGCGCTAATAATCCCTAGTGAAAAGCTTGAGGAAATCGCTATCTTGTTTTTATTGATAAAAAGCGTTATACTAATATAAGTTATTTAAACTGTATGTCATGATAATATGGTTTAAATGTTTAAACTAACTAAGGAGATTTTATGGTAAAAAACATTGTAATTGTAGGTGCTGGTTATGCTGGTATTGCAGCTGCTAGACAATTAGGAAAGACGTTTAAAAAAGATCAAGATGTCACCGTGACATTGATTGATAAAAACTCTTTCCATACCTATATGACAGAATTACATGAGGTGGCTGCTGGCCGTGTTGAAGCAAATGCGATTAAATATGATTTGCAACGTATCTTTAAAAAGTACCCAAAGGTTCAATTGGTTACTGATAAGGTTGTTGAGATTGATTATGACAAGAAGCAAGTTATTGCTGAGCATCAGACACTCAATTTTGATTATTTGCTTTTGGCTATGGGTGGTGAAGCTAATGACTTTGGTGTCCAAGGTGTAAAAGAACATGGCTTCACATTATGGTCGATCGAGGCTGCTGAACGTTTGCACGACCATATCATTGATGCTTGTTACCGTGCCATGCGTGAGCATGACGAAGCTAAGCGTCGTGCTTTATTGACATTCACTGTTATTGGTGCAGGGTTTACAGGCATTGAAATGGTCGGTGAATTGATTGACTGGGTACCGATTTTGGCGCGTGAGTTCAAATTAGACACCGCTGAATTTTCACTAAAAGTTGTCGAAGCGACACCGACTATTTTAGCGATGGTAACTGAAAAAGAGCAAACCAAGGCTCGTCAGTACCTTGAGAAAAAAGGTGTTGAATTAGTGCTTTCAGATGGTGTTGCAAGTGTTGAGGAAGATCGTTTGACACTTGTTTCAGGGCGTCAAATTCCAACTTACACATCTATTTGGACAGCAGGTGTACAAGCTAATACTGATGCTAGTGAGTTTGGGATTGAAAAAGGACGTTCTGGTCGTTTAGTGGCTAATGCTTACATGGAAGCCAAAGGCAAAGAAAATGTCTATGTGGCAGGAGATTTGGTTTACTTTGAAGAGACAGAAGGTCAACCAACACCACAAATTGTACAGGCAGCTGAACAGACAGGTCATACAGCGGCCAGCAATATCATTGCAGCTATTAAAGGTGGCGAAAAACATGCCTATAAGGGCAAATACGACGGCTTTATGGTATCAATAGGTTCTCGCTATGGTGTCGCTTACCTTATGGATAAATACCATCTATCAGGCTTCTTTGCGATGGTTGTTAAGCATTTGGTGAACCTACTGTATTTCTTCACCATCCGTAGTTTCTTCTATATGGGCTCTTATGTTCGTCATGAGTTCTTTGATATTCAAAACAAACGCAATATCTTTGGTGGACATACCTCGAGCAAGGGTAATCTCTTGTGGATGGTACCACTTAGGGTCTTTTATGGTAGCATGTGGCTATATGAAGGTCTTAAAAAGGCATTTGGCTTGTTTGGAACAACATCTTGGTTGGGTAATGAGGTTGTCTTCCCATTCCCTTGGTTAGCTGATCCAGTATCAGGAGCATCTGAGTCAGGGGCAGAAGAAGTTGTACATCAAGTATTCAGTCTTAACTATACTTACGGTGAACAGCCGATGACTGTTCTTGACAGTATGCCAGATTGGTTTGCTACGATTATGGAATTTATGATGCCAAACCAAGAGATTGCTCTCTTAATGCAAAAGGTGATGACTTTTGTTGAAATTGGTATTGGTTTAGCCTTAATCGGTGGTTTATTTGTCTGGTTGGTTAGTGCAACGACAGTTGCATTAGTTGCTATGTTTAGCCTTTCAGGGATGTTCTATTGGGTTAATATGTGGTTTGTTCCTGTTGCGATTGCACTGATGAATGGAGCAGGTAGAGCCTTTGGACTTGATTACTGGGTAATGCCTTGGCTTGGTCAAAAAATTGATCGTATGGTTTATGGAAAGCCCAAGCATATTTATAGGAAATAATAAGATTTAATGTGACTAAGCAGCTAAGTTATCAAATAGCTAGGCTGCTTTTCTGTCATTTGACGAAGAAGAAGGGAGAAGTGTGTGGTTCATCCTATTTGGTCAACCTATTCAGATATTCAAACAGGATTAGAAGAAGTCAAAGCCATTATTAAAGGTAATCTATCTCAGCTTCATCCTGAAATAACCGATAGAGTAACTGCTTATATTGAGGCTCCTGGTAAATATTTGAGAGCAGGTTTATGCTTACTTTTTGCCAGTATGAGTGACGGTCATCTCTTACAAGGTAAATATTACATTGCGGCAGCCATTGAAGTTTTGCATTTAGCAACACTCATTCATGACGATGTTATTGATAATGCAGCGACACGTCGAGGTCTTGATAGCCTTCAGGTAACGCATAGTAATCGTATTGCTGTTTATACGGGTGATTATTTGTTGGCGTATGCTGGACGTCTATTTGCTAAGGGAGCAGAACTGTTAGATATTAAGGAAGATAAGGATAGGTTATCCTTTCAACCCAGAGTGATTGAAGGTATACTAGTTGGTGAATTGAGACAGTTGATGAATCAATATCAGCTATCTGTCACTCCTAGAACCTACCTAAAGCAAATTCGTGGCAAAACAGCCTTGTTATTTGGTCTTGCTACTCAAGCTGGTGCTTATCATGAAGGGGTCAGTGATTACGACTTTAAAACAGCTTTCAAAATTGGAGAATCTATTGGGATGGCTTTTCAATTGACAGATGATCTTCTTGATTTTAATTTAAAGAGTCATCAATTAGGTAAACCAGTGTTACAGGATGTTCAAAATGGGATATACACTTATCCTATTATCATTGGGCTGTCTCGTTCTGAACACATTCAACATCTTTTAGAAGAGCACAAAGAAAAATCTTGGGAAGAAGTGTCATTACGACGACTCTATCATGACTTAGAACAATTAGGTGCTTTTAAGAATACCGAACAACTGATTAGCCGCTTTATGACACGTACGAAACAGTATTTGTCACGCTTACCTATTGAAAAAAAACAGCAAGAAGTCTTTAATCATTGGCTAGATGAAGTTATGTCTCGACAGTTTTAGTCCTGATATGAGTATTTATCTTAGGAAAAGAAAAAATACTTAAAGGTAGTGACAATTTTTAGATTTTCATGTATAATAATGATATATGAATAGCGCTTGCGCAAAAAAATTAAAGGAGTTTTCAATAATGTCATTGAAAAAGAAACTTATTACCGGAACTTTACTTTTCTCATCAGTACTTGCTCTTGTAGCTTGTGGTGGTCAAAAAGAAGCTGAAAAAACAGAAACAGAAGCTAAGACAGAAATGACTGAAACAGCTGAAAAAACAGAAATGGCAGCATTAAAAGATGGTACTTACACTGGTGAATCTGCATTTGATGAGCACGGTTTCAAAGTTATTCACTCTATTACAGTTAAAGATGGTAAAATCACTGAGTCAGCTTTTGGTTATGAAGATGAAAAAGGTATGTTAAAAGCTGATAACGAAGAGTACAACACAAACATGAAAGCAAAATCAGGAGTATCTTCTAAAGAGGCTACTGATAAGTTGAATGCTGATCTTATCGAAGCGCAAAATGCATCTGATGTTGAAGTTGTTACTGGTGCAACGCACACTTCTGAAAACTTCAAAATGGCAACAGAAGCTTTGTTGAAAGCAGCTGAAGAAGGAAATACTGAAAAAGTGACATTTGAGTTTGGTAAATAATCATTACTAACTTAGCATAGCTTATGGGGTTTGGGAGCAAGGATTTTAACACTTGTTTATCCCATTCCCCTTTTTAGATGAAAAGGAAGCTGAAATATGAAATGTTTAAAATACCTTCTGATGTTTTCTCTGTTGTTTTTAGTAGGATGTCAGTCCCAGACTACTCCTGACAGTTTACCTATAGTTAAATCGCCATTAAGACGATCAGAATCTCTATTACATACAGTCGTTCAAATCAGTATCTATCATGAGAATCAAGAAAAAGTTATGGATGAGGCTATAGCTTATATCAAGGAGATGGAAGCTTTATTGTCTACACAACTAGAAGGCTCAGATGTTTACAACATTAATCAAGGAGCAGGAACAGAGGTTAAGGTTGATGACAGGACCTTTACCATCATTGAAAAAGCTGTTGAGATGTCAGCAATCACGGATGGTCAATTTGATATTTCTATCGGTGCAGTATCAACCTTATGGAAAATTGGAGATGAAGCTGCGCGAAAACCTTCTCAAGAAGAAATTGAAGCTGCTCTGTCCCATATAGATTATAAAAAAATTGAGCTTAATAAAGACTCTAAGACGGTCAAAATTGCTAAGGGAATGGCTTTAGAGCTAGGGGCTATTTCCAAGGGTTTTATTGCTGATGAACTTAGAACTCGTTTTGAACAAGCTGGCATTACAACGGCAATCATCAATTTGGGTGGCAATGTTATTGCAATGGGAAGTTCACCGAGTCATGATGATGGCTGGCATGTAGGTGTACAGGACCCAGATGAAATCAGAGGTCAGACAGTAGGTCAAGTTCCAGTTTCTAATCAATCGGTAGTAACTTCAGGCATATATGAACGTTATCTTGAGCAGGATGGGCAAATCTATCACCATATTCTAAATCCTCAAACGGGTTATCCTGTTGACAATACTATTTCTGGTGTCACAATCCTTACCAACCAATCCATAGAAGCTGATGCCTTATCAACAACAGTTTTTTTATTAGGCTTAGAAAAAGGTTTAGACTTAGTCAATCAGCGTCCTGATGTTGAGGCTGTTTTTATCACTAAAGATCGCAATGTCTATTTGAGTGATGGATTACAGAAAGATTTTAAACTAACTAATGAGGAGTATCATCTTGCAAACTAAATCAAATCCTTTAACGCTAACTTCTTTTTTAGAGTTTGTCGAACTTCGTACCAAAGTGGCTAGCCTATTTCCCCTTATGATAGGAGTGCTATGGTCTATTTATGCTTATCAGTCATTTTCGCTAGTCAATACACTGCTCTTTGCATCAGCCACTTTGACATTTGACATGTGTACAACTGCCATAAATAATACGGTTGATTACCATAAAGCTTTGGATGATGAGTATAAGCATACTGAAAATGTTATTGGCAAATTTCGTTTAGAGATGAAGCAAATGATAATGATTGTTCTAGCATTGTTAGGCTTAGCAATCTGTTTATCTCTTATTTTGGTTTGGAGAACTGATTTACTCTTACTCCCTATGGGTATGCTGTGTTTTTTTATTGGCATTACTTACACATTTGGACCAATGCCCTTGTCACGTTTACCTTTGGGTGAAGTATTTTCTGGTTTAACGATGGGGTTTGGGATTTTCTTTTTAGCTATTTATATCCAAAATCCGACTGCATTGATGTCTCTAGAGTGGGGGATAACAGTCGTAAGTTTACATTTAGCATGGAGAGAAGTAGTCACAATAGCTTTCATGTCAATTCCTTTGGTATGTTTAATCGCTAATATTATGCTAGCTAATAATCTGTCTGATTTTGAGCAAGACATTCGTAATCATCGTCATACACTGGTTTTTTATATTGGTCAAAAAAGGGCACTCTTTCTTTATAAGATACTGGCATTGTTACCTTGGTTTATATGGCTTTTAGCAGTGTTATTTGGACTACTACCAAGATTAGCTTTATCAGGATTTTTATTATTTCCTTTAACTTATCGTCAGTTGCAACTCTTTCAAGAAAAGCAAGTTAAATCTGAAACCTTTGTAAGCTCTATCAGAGCCTTTATCATGTTTTCTATGATGTACTTAGTCATATTATGTCTACTCGTTATTTTTAGCTAGTGAGTATTTGTTTTTAGAATAAATGAAAATGAACAAAGGACCTAGGAATTGTAAGTCTTTTGTTCATTTTTTCTGTTGTCATAAGTGCTAGAGATAATTAAAGGGAACCTACAGAGGTAGGATAAGGTCATCAACTGCCTCATCGGTTTGGCCTTTACGTGTGATTTCGATTAAAAACTGATGTGGTAAACAAACCAGGATCTGACCTTCATGGCTAATCCATCCAGTTCTAACAGCGATTTGGTCAGGGCTATTATCTTCCTTGACCCGTATTTGACCATTTTTAATTTCAATGGTATTGTATTGCTCGTCATTAGGGTGATAGGTTTTTATCACCTCTTTTGGAGAGTTCAAACTGAGTTCATCCACAACTTTACCACTGATTTTGACGATAGCGACCAACTCGCTATTAGAATGATTAGAATATAGTCTGCTAGTGATGATGAGGGGTAAAAAGGATAAGCCAACAGCAATGGCAATGAGGATATAATCATAAGGTTTGAAATGAGTTAAAATAGATTTCATAATGTCGACTTTCTAACGATTGTCCTTTCATTGTAAATAAAAAAAGGTCTTTTGTAAATGATAAATCGCAGTGAATCAAGGTAAAAATTCGCATTTTTGACGTAATTATACTAAAATAGTAAAGGATCAAATGAAAAGTGAAGAGTAGGTATGAAAAAGAAAACTGGGATTGGTCAATCTCATAGTAAAATAATCTTAATGGGTGAGCATTCTGTAGTTTACGGCTATTCTGCAATTGCTTTACCATTAAAATCAATAGAAGTCTTTTGTTTCATAGAAGAAAGTAAAAGTGTGTTAAACCGAGATCCACAGGATCCTGTTTCCGTGGCAATTTTTGCTTCATTAGATTATTTAGGAGAGGAAGCTTACATTAGCTATCGAATAGCATCAGGTGTGCCGGAGAGACGTGGCATGGGCTCTTCTGCTGCAGTAGCAATTGCTGCAATTAGAGCAACCTTTGATTATTTTGGACAGGCATTAAGTTTATCACTGTTAGAAAAACTTGCTAATCAGGCAGAGGAAGTTGCCCATTGTAATCCAAGCGGATTGGATGTTAAGACGTGTTTGAGTGATGTTGCCATTCATTTTGTTAAAGGCGAAGGCTTTAAACCCCTCCTTTTTGATTTAGATGCTTATCTTATTATAGCGGATACAGGTGTACATGGTCATACTAAGGAGGCAGTCGAAAAGGTTAAGGCACTTGGTGATTTAGCTATTCCTCATTTAAAGAGCTTAGGGGATTTGAGTCAACAAGCAGAAGAAGTACTCTTGACAAATAACCTATCTGACCTTGGTGGCCTTATGACACAAGCTCATAAGGAATTGAAGCAGCTAGGAGTCTCATCTGTAGAGGCTGATGAGTTAGTCGTTCACGCCTTATCAGTGGGGGCATTGGGAAGTAAAATGACTGGTGGGGGCTTAGGAGGCTGTTTAATTGCCTTAACAACTACTGAAATTCAAGCACAAATGATTGCTGAAAAACTGGAAGAGAAAGGTGCTATTAACACATGGATCGAACGACTGTAAGTGTCAAATCTTATGCTAATATTGCGATTATTAAATATTGGGGCAAAAAAGATGCTAAAAAAATGGTTCCAGCCACAAGTAGTATTTCCCTGACATTAGATAATATGTACACAGAAACACGTTTGACGCGCTTGGAAAAAGCTAATGGAGATGAGTTTTATATTGATGGTGTTAGACAACATCCCGATGAGCATACCAAAATGTCAGCGATTATTGATTTGTTTCGTCAGGATAAAACAGACTTTATCAAGATAGACACAACCAATAATATGCCTACGGCTGCGGGTCTATCATCAAGCTCCAGCGGTTTGTCAGCATTGGTGAAGGCTTGTGATCAACTATTTGAAACCCATTATAGCCCAAAAGAGTTGGCGCAATTAGCCAAAGTTGCTTCGGGCTCATCAGCACGCAGTTTCTTTGGTCCATTGACAGCTTGGGATAAGGACACAGGAGATATTTTCCCTGTTAAGACAGATTTAAAATTGGCGATGATTATGCTTGTGTTGAATGATGCTAAGAAACCCATTTCAAGTCGAGAAGGGATGAAACGTTGTGTTGAAACATCAAGCAATTTTGCTGAGTGGATAGCACAATCTGAAAAAGATTATGAGGCGATGTTGACTTATTTAGCCCAAAATGATTTTGAAAAAGTAGGTGAGCTAACTGAGAGTAATGCTATTTTCATGCATCAGACACCATTAGCTGCTAATCCCCCTTTTTCTTATTTGACAGAGGCTTCCCATCAAGCTATGGATAGAGTTAGAGAATTACGCTCACAAGGAGAGCGTTGTTACTTCACAATGGATGCTGGTCCAAATGTCAAAGTTCTGTGTTTGGAAGAAGATTTATCTCATCTCGCAGCTATATTTGAGAAAGACTACCGTGTGATTGTCTCTAAGACAAAGGATCCCAACCATGACTAAATGTTATTCAGTCAAAACACCTGGTAAACTTTATATTTCTGGTGAATATGCCATTTTAGAACCAGGACAGTTGGCTTTGGTTAAAAATATTCCCATATACATGACAGCTAAGATTAGTCAAAATCAAACCTTTCAGATACAATCTGATTTGTTTAATTATTCAGTAGGAAGAGAATTGGATAATAACTATTCATTGATTCAAGATACGATAACCTACTTTGAGACTTATTTAGAGAGACCGTTATCTCCGTTTCGTTTAGATATAACGGGAAAGCTAGAAGAACATGGGAAAAAATATGGCATAGGCTCTAGTGGCAGTGTGGTCATATTAACCCTAAAAGCCCTTGCGCGTTTTGAAAATATTTCCTTGTCTAAGGATACTTTATTCAAATTGGCTTGCCTTGTCTTGTTGAGTAGGGGAGATAATGGTTCTATGGGGGATTTAGCTTGTATTGCCTATGATGACTTTGTCGCCTATACATCGTTTGACCGTTTAAAGATAAAAAGGCGATTGGATGAGAAAGGCTTGAAAGAAGTTCTTTTATCAGACTGGGGATATACTATTTCAGTGGTAAAAGTTGCCTTACCTAGTATTTTTATGGTTGGTTGGACTCAGGAACCAGCCATCTCAAAAGATTTGATCAATGATGTTAAGTCTGCTATTACCAATCCATTTTTACACTCATCCCATCAGCTCAGTCTAGACTTGAAACAGTCACTTGAAAAAGGCGATATGCTAGCTGTTAAGAGGATTTTTGGTCAGTTGTCCAATCTATTATTTGATTTGCATACCTCTATAAAGACAAGTCGTTTAGAAAGACTGATTGAGATTAGCAGTGAACATGGCGCTGTTGCTAAATCTAGTGGTGCCGGTGGTGGCGATTGTGGAATTGCTTTGGCATTTGATCAAAAAGCGGTAGATAACATTAGTGCTTTGTGGAAAGAAGAAGGTATTAAATTACTTTATCAGGAGAATTGGGGGAATTATGAATCGTAAGGATCAGCATATTGAGTATGCTTTAGCTTATCAGTCACCTTATAATAGTTTTGATGACATAGAGCTCATTCACCATTCGCTTCCTAAATATGATTTAGACGAGATAGACTTATCTACCCGCTTTGCAGGACGTGATTATGCTTATCCTTTTTACATTAATGCGATGACAGGTGGTAGTCAAAGAGCACATGAGATTAATGAAAAGTTGGCTCAGGTTGCAGAGGCAACAGGAATTCTTTTTGTTACTGGCTCATATAGCGCGGCTCTGAAAAATCCTGAAGATCGCTCTTTTCATGTTTCAGCAGATAAACCTAATTTGCTATTAGCTACTAATATAGGGATTGATAAAACGGTTGATGACGGTTTAAAAGCGATTGAAGACTTAAACCCATTGTTTTTACAAATTCATGTCAATGCCATGCAAGAATTACTGATGCCTGAAGGAGAAAGAACCTTTAAGCATTGGGTGAGCCATCTAAAAGCATTTATTGCACATATTCCTATTCCGATTATATTAAAAGAAGTTGGTTTTGGTATGGATCTTGAGACCATGCAAGAAGCCTATGATTTGGGGATTAGGATTGTAGACTTATCAGGTCGAGGTGGTACGAGTTTTGCTTTTATTGAAAATCAAAGAGGTGGAAACCGTCCTTATTTGGATGATTGGGGACAAACAACTGCCTTAGCCTTGCTAAGAGCAAAGCCGATGATGGACAGAATGGATGTATTAGCAAGTGGTGGCATTAGAAACCCGTTAGATATGATAAAAGCTCTAGTCCTCGGAGCTAGAGCTGTTGGTTTATCACGTCTGATACTAGAACTTGTGGAGAACTATTCGGTTACAGAGGTTATTGAAATCGTCAAAGGTTGGCAAGATGACCTAAGATTGATCATGTGTGCCTTATCTTGTCGTACTATTGAGGAATTAAGAAAGACGAATTATCTTTTATATGGACGTCTGAAAGAAGCCAAAGAGCAGTTGTAGAGAGAAAAAAACGGGATATCATCGACTCCTTGTCAGAGTGATGGACCCCGTTTTTTATATGAAATCTTTACCAGTGTTATTATTTTTTTGAACATCCCAGAAAAACATATCACGACCATGTCCAAGAGCAGGCATATTAAATTGTTTTTCTAAAATAGTTAGTATATCCATAACTTGTCTTCCTAATTCGTGTGCTCGCATATCCCCTTTTCGGAAATAATGATGGGTTGACTGTAGTTTTAATAAAATATGAAGCATGACATATGTTTGATATTGTGGCTTGGCTAACTCACTATCTAAATAGTCGATAATCCATTCAGCTTTTTCATAATTTCCTGAACGCGAAAAGTATCGCAAAGTATCTAATAGCATCTGTATCTGAACTTCCTTGCTTTCTTTACCTAGATGGTGATCTTCTGTTAAAGATACCATGATTTCTTTTGTACGATAAATAACCATTTTGTCAGGGAAATGTGCAAGCGTTAAGCTATAGACCATCCATTCCAGTTTGCCCCAATGATCAACTTTATTCAAAAATTCACTGACGCGCTTGATTTCCTCAGTCATATCCCAAGTTGTATCAAAACCATAGCCAATATGAAGTTTAATCATATCAGCTACAATTGTTTTTAGAGGAGGATTTAAACTAAAATCATAAGGGATATCTTCTAGCGCATGTCTGAGAATATCTTCTTCATTAGTATAGTTCGTCAAACATCTATGCAAATGCTGTATAAGAAACTCAATGGATTCACCTTGATAAGTTTCAAAGAAATCTTCCCATGTAACTCCAATTCTTATGAGAAGCTTATTAAAGTTCTCTAAACTGATGCTTGAGTCTTCTTTTTCAAATTTACTTAAAAATTGAGGGGATACGATATCTTGAGCTGTTGCTTTAATAGTAAGACCGCGTTCTTCTCGTAACTTTTTAAATGCTGCACCATATGATGTGATAAACATATACGCATTCCTTTCTTATTCTATTTTTAATCCTATTATAACTTATTTTAGGTCGTTTTGTATATTAATCAACTAAAGTTTCATTTTTTAGATGAAGTAAAGAAGAAAATACAATAATTGTTACTTTTTTTAAGAAAAACAGAATAACTTGTTATAATAATTTGTATAAGGAGGTATATTAAATGACATACTTGAAAAAAGATGTTTACGGTTTTAGAAAGAGTAAAAAAGCTCTAGTATCGGCAGTTATTGCTACGGGATTGTTTTCTTTTGGTTTAACGCCTAGTGTTGCAGCGTCAGATGTTGAAGAACCATCTGATCTCGATAGGATAGAGGAAATATCAGAAATATCAGAAATATCAGAAATATCAAAAGAAATACTTGATGATCTTATTATTGAAGATCAACCCAAGTCAATCGATGAATATACGAGTGATCATTTAACGAAAACTTTGGTTGATAAGATGCCTTACAAACTTAGCGATGAAGGCAAGGATTTAGTGAAAAATACTTTACATAATTTAACGGATTCAATTGAATTAGATTCTGAAAAAATTAAATTTGATGAAAAAATTAAATTTGATGAAAAAATTAAATTTGATAAAGAAAATTTCAAAAACAGTGAATTAGAAAGTTTTACTGATTACCTAAATAGTAAGACAAAAGGTTATCTTAAAAAAGCTATTGAAAAAGCAACAGAGAATATTGAAGAGTCCAAAAAAAAATTAATTAATGATATCAGTGGTTCAGTTTTAGATAATCTTACAATTAGTTATAAAAAAATTGAAGGTGAAGAAAACTTAAAAAAAATAAAGGCAGAATTTGATAGCGAAGAAATGATACATTCAATTGTAACTTCTTCAAGCGATTTTATAGGAAGAGAAGCTGCCAAAACTATTACCCAAAATTTAAGAGATCTTGTAAGTGAATCAAATCCAGAACTAGCAGATTATCTTATTTTGTGGTATAATAAAAATGGAGGTGTTTTATGAAAAAAGTGTTGTTTTCAATAGTTACGTGCCTATGTATTTTGTTTATTTCTGGATGCAGTAACACTGACTTAAATCTTAATCAAAACTTAGGTTTAACAAAACATGAAGCTGAGGTAGAATTTATTATTTCAGAAAATACTAAATATCATTTACTAGAGGGTCTCAATACTTCTACTTTTACTTGGAGTGTGTCGGGTGAGGGTGAAAAACCTGAACTCAAGGTTTTGTTTAATATAATAGAACCCGAAGGAATTTCGGATGAGGAAAGTCAAACTTTTTATAATCGCTATAGCAGCGGACAGTATATGCAAGAATTAAATGCAAATATTATATCTGCTAAATTCGAAAACGAAAAACAACTGTATGATGTTAAACATGGTGATGTCTTAAAAGTTGTAACTACAATGAAAAAATCAAAAAAATATAACTTCGATTACTTTACCAAAGCTAAAGGGAACAAAGATATTGAAGTTAAGGATGCCGGAGATAATATTTTAGTAATTAGTAAAATAGTTGTTGATTATCCCTTCATAGACGATGAAGACGATAACATTAAAACATTGTCAGAGTTTGAGGCGAAACAGTTTAAATTTATATCTGGATTGTTCGATGAAGTGTGGGATTTTAAAATAGAGGAATTGAGTTTAACAAAGGATTACCCTATGGAGGTTGAACCTCTCTTCTTCGTATCGCATTCATACAAATCCAATAATGGAGGACCAATAAGGCAGCAGGCTGAGGTCAGTACCCCTAGTCAACTATATGCGAGTATTTTAACAGGTCCTGATGAGGGGTCACTAACAGAAGAAAAAATAGAAGCAATTAAAACTGAAGGAATTGAGAAATATCAAGAAGAACTTGATTTTAATTTTGCTAAAGTGGTAACTGATTTTCAAATAATTACTTCAGACACAAAATAATTACTTCTTATAAATTGTGTTAAGATTATTAAAAACGAAAAAACCTAGATTTTGAATAGCTTCAAGCTCTAGGTTTTTTATATTTGATATTTTTTAAAACTCGTTTACAACTTTTTGAGCTGTTTCTAAATTAAGATGTTTTTCATTGAGTAGTATGGGAATCAAATGTTCAATATCTGACTCCTTAGCATCAGCGAGTAGAAGTAATGACTTGGCGTGCAGTTTCATATGACCAGCCTGAATACCTTTGCCCGTCAGTGCTTTTAGAGCAGCCAAGTTTTGTGCTAGTCCGAGAGATGCAATCAATCGCGATAATTCGGCTGCAGTAGGGTTGCCCAATAGTGCCATAGCAATTTGGACTGTCGGATTCAGTCCGATTGAGCCTCCTTTTGTTCCTATGGGCATAGGGAGAGTTAATGTACCGACTAATTCTTTACTTGTAGTATCAAACGTCCATCGTGTTAAACCTTTATATTGACCATCCTTAGAAGCGTAAGCGTGAGCACCAGCTTCCATAGCTCTCCAGTCATTCCCAGTAGCAATGACCAAGGCGTCAATACCATTGAAAATCCCTTTGTTATGAGTTGCAGCTCTATAAGGATCGATTTGAGCAAATTGACTAGCCTTTTCTATTTTATCAGCCCATGCATCAGCATCTGCTAGGTTATCGCTTAACAGATGACTTGGAATACGACAAGTTGCTGTGACTAAGCTATTGGTTGCGTAATTAGATAGAATAGCCATAAGGATTTTACCCCCCGTTAGCTCTCTTAGAGGTTGACGTAGGGCTTCTGCCATTGTATTAACAATGTTGGCTCCCATAGCTTCTTTAGTATCAACTGAAAAATAAACCACAAGAAAGGTGTTATCGACATCACTAGCTTTTTCGACCCATAATTTTGTGACACCTCCACCCCTTTTGACAATAGAAGGATGTGCATTATTAGCTAATGTAATGAGCTTATCGTGATTTTCTAAAATAATACGCTCTGCATTATCATAATCAGTCAAATCATAGAGTGCAATCTGTCCAATCATTTGTCGGTTATGGATTTCAGTCTTAAAGCCACCAGATGATGCAATGAGTTTGGCAGCAAAGCTAGCCGCTGCAACTACAGAAGGCTCTTCAGTCACCATTGGAAGTTGATAGGTTTTACCGTCAACTAAAAAGTTAGGTGCTATTGCAAAAGGTAGGCTAAATGTTCCCAACACATTTTCAACGATTTGATTTGCAGTGTCAACAGGTAAGAGGCGGTTGTTTGTCAAATCATTCATTAGCTCAGTTGTCAATAGATCATGTTTAGCTAAAAAGGTGAGCTTTTCTTTTAATGATTTTTTGGAAAAACCAGACCAATTTATTGTTGTCATCTTAGTGTACCTTTTTATATTGTCTTTGATGTTGGTCAACAGAGACAAGGGCAAAATTCCCTGTTTTATAATCTGGTGTCTCGGCATTACCATTCTCATCAACAGTGATTGTTTCAAAGAACATATCTTCGTATTCAGTGATAGTTAAGGCTGTTCTGTTATCAAGCTTCTCCGTGCGATTCTGTTCAAGTTGTTCTTTATAACCTTCCACAAGCTTCCCTTGGAAAATTTCACAAACTGCGCCACTACCATAGCTGAAAAAGCCAATGTTGTCACCAGCTTTTAAACTATCGCTGTTTTCTAATAGTGATAGGAGGCCAAGATAGAGGGAACCTGTATAGATATTGCCAATTTTACGACTATAAGCTACAGAGTGGTGAAACTCTTTGAGAAGACTATCTTTTTTATCTTGTGATTCAACTTCATCAAGCATATTGTTTAACCCTTTCAAGGCTTGCTTAGGGAAGGGAATGTGGAAGCAGAAAGCTGCAAAATCAGAAAGAGTTGTTTGATAGCGTTTTTGGTATTCAGCCCAAGTGGTATCAAGTGTATCTAAGTACTGCTCTGTTGAGAAGGCTCCATCAACATAAGGAGTTTCTGAGTAATTTGGTCGCCAAAAATCCATGACATCACGGGTTTGAGCAAGCTTCTGGTCACCGAATTCTAAAATACGAGGGTTTGCTGTCACAAGCATAGCGACGCTACCAGAACCTTGAGTTGATTCACCGCCTGTTTTGATACCATATTTGGCGATATCACTAGCAACGACTAATACACGGCTATCAGGTGATTGAGCGACATGTAATTTAGCATAATCAAGAGCTGCAGTAGCACTATAACAAGCTTCTTTGACTTCAAATGTTCTTGCGAATGGCTGTATACCCAACATACCATGGATATAGACTGATGCCGCTTTACTTTGATCAATACTTGACTCTGTAGCGACAATGACCATGTCTATCTTTGATTTGTCATCATCTGTCAGGATGCTCTCGGCAGCTGAAGCACCAAGTGTGACAATATCTTCATTCGCAGGCAAGACACTAAACGCATCTATCATTAAACCAGAGGTAAATTTAGCTAGGTCAACTCCCCTAGCTGTTGCAAATTCTGACATATTTAAAACGTATTGACTGGTTGCAAATCCAATCTTATCAATACCAATACTTGTCATAATATTCTCCTATTCATTATCACGAGCTCCATCACGTAAAATCTGATGTGCTAAATACATACCTTCTATTTTATCATAATTTGTCTAATAAACGATAAAGAAGCTTACATCTCCTAAAAATCAGTCTTAGGACCTATTCGTTACTCTTATGATGAGTCATGTGAAAAATGAAGTAGACAATGATGAACAACAAGAAAGATTGCAAGGCAAGGCTAACTATGATAAAATCTAGTAAAACTATAATTATAACTAAAAGGGAAACTTATTGCTGACGATTCAACAATAAGTTTTTCCCAATAGATGAATAAGATTAGGAAGACTTATAATGACAAAAGCAGATCATATATTTAAAGAGAATATTCGTAAAATTATGGAAGAGGGAGTTTGGTCAGAACAAGCTCGTCCTAAATATAAAAATGGTCAAACAGCTAATTCAAAATACATCACAGGTGCTTTTGCTGAATATGATTTAGCTAAAGGAGAATTCCCCATCACAACTCTTCGTCCTATTCCAATTAAGTCAGCTATCAAAGAGATTTTTTGGATCTATCAAGACCAAACCAGTGACTTGTCAGTTTTGCAAGATAAGTATGGTGTTAATTATTGGAATGATTGGGAAGTTGATAGAAGTGGTACGATTGGTCAGCGTTATGGTGCTGTGGTCAATAAACATGATATTATTACCAAAATCCTCAAACAACTTGACGATAATCCTTGGAATCGTCGTAATGTCATTTCTCTTTGGGATTATGAAGCTTTTGAGAAGAGTGGAGGCTTATTACCATGTGCCTTCCAAACCATGTTTGACGTTAGAAGGGTCGATGGCGAGATTTATCTAGACGCGACGCTAACTCAGCGGTCAAATGATATGTTGGTAGCGCATCATATTAATGCGATGCAGTATGTTGCTCTTCAAATGATGATTGCTAAACATTTTGGTTGGAAGCTAGGGAAATTCTTCTACTTCATCAATAATTTACATATATATGATAATCAGTTTGAACAAGCAGAAGAATTACTTCGACGTGAACCATCAGAAAGCCAACCTCGTCTGCTACTTAATGTTCCTGATAAGACGAATTTCTTTGACATTCGTCCTGAGGATTTTGAATTAGTCGATTATAATCCAGTCAAGCCACAATTAACGTTTGATTTAGCTATTTAAACAAGAATAAAACCCCTGAGTAACTCCTAAAGGTCGGATGTTTAGTCAGACTTTGGGGAGCTTGCTCAGGCTTTTTTTGACAGTATGACGTATGAGATTGGCTACCATTTGGATCAGTCAATTTTTTTATGAGCATTTTTGAGAAGAATTTGGTAAAATAGGTGACATGAGAGTCAGAGTTGAAGCTATTTAGGATTAGCGATGAACACTATGTCACTGAGAAAGACGTCATCGTGTATCTAGGTGAGATAATCATAGTTATCTGTTACATAAAAAGGCATTCGCTTAACTCATAGTAAAAACACAATGAGGTCAATAAAATGACAAAGAAAATCATTGCTATATGGGCTGAGGATGAAGAAGGTTTGATTGGCAAGGACGGCAGATTGCCTTGGCATCTACCTAAAGAATTAAACCATTTCAAAGAAACAACCAGTGGCCATGCTCTGTTGATGGGACGTGTCACATTTGATGGGATGAATAGAAGGACACTACCTAATCGAGAAACGTTGATTTTGAGTTCTGATGCTAAGTTGAGATCTGAATTGAATGTTACAGTTTTTTCTAATATTAAAGACGTGTTGAGCTGGTATGAGCAACAGGAGAAGAGCTTATTTGTTGTTGGTGGTGCTCGAGTTTACACGTCATTAGAGCCCTATTTTGATGATATCATCCAAACTAAGGTTCACGGTCGTTTTGAGGGTGATACCTACTTCCCTGATTTTGATTGGTCTGATTACGAATTGGTTAAGGAAACATTCTTTTCCAAAGATGAGAAAAACGACTATGATTTTACAGTGACTCATTTTACAAGAAAAAGAAGCAAAGAGGGAAATTAGTATGCAACGAAGTCTTTTTGGTCTTTTTACGGCATTGTTAGGGGTACTTTGTGTCTTAAGTGCTCTGACTGCCTTTAAGAAAAAGCGTTATGGATTAGGGATATTCCTTTTACTGAATGGATTTACAAACCTTGTGAACACCATCCACGCTTTTTATGGTAAATTATTTTAAGAAAGATAGATAGGAAAAATGGCAGGAAATCGAAAAAATGATATCATGGTTCATTGTTCATTCTGTGGCAAGAACCAAGAACAGGTTAAGAAAATTATTGCGGGCAATGGCGTCTTTATTTGTAATGAGTGTGTTGCCTTATCTCAGGAGATTATCCGTGAGGAAATGGCCGAAGAAGTTTTGGCAGATTTGACAGAAGTTCCTAAGCCAAAAGAGTTATTAGAAATCTTAAATCACTATGTTATCGGTCAGGATAGGGCAAAACGTGCTTTAGCAGTAGCGGTCTATAACCATTATAAACGTATTAGTTTTGCTGAAAGCCGTGACGAAGAAGAAGTTGATCTACAAAAATCTAACATTCTCATGATTGGTCCAACAGGTTCAGGAAAAACTTTTTTGGCACAAACATTGGCTAAAAGTTTAAATGTTCCTTTTGCTATTGCTGATGCCACTGCGCTAACGGAAGCTGGTTATGTTGGTGAGGATGTAGAAAATATCTTACTAAAACTCATTCAAGCAGCCGATTATAATATCGAGCGAGCAGAACGTGGAATCATCTATGTTGATGAAATTGATAAGATTGCTAAAAAAAGTGAGAATGTTTCGATTACACGTGATGTCTCTGGAGAAGGTGTTCAACAAGCCTTGTTAAAAATTATTGAAGGTACCGTTGCTAGTGTGCCACCTCAAGGAGGGCGCAAGCACCCACAACAGGAGATGATTGAGATTAACACTAAAAATATTCTCTTTATCGTTGGGGGAGCTTTTGACGGCATTGAAGATATTGTCAAACAGCGTTTAGGTGAAAAAGTCATTGGATTTGGGCAAAATAGTCGTAAAATTGATGAAAATGCTTCTTACATGCAAGAAATCATAGCCGAGGATATTCAAAAGTTTGGTCTTATTCCAGAATTTATTGGTCGCTTGCCTGTAACAGCAGCATTGGAACAATTAACAGTTGATGATTTGGTGAAGATTTTAACCGAACCTAGAAATGCGCTGGTTAAACAATACCAAGCCTTATTATCGTATGATGGTGTGGAGTTAGAGTTTGACGAAGACGCTTTACAAACCATAGCGACTAAAGCTATTGAACGGAAAACGGGTGCTAGAGGCTTACGTTCGATTATTGAAGAAACGATGCTTGATGTGATGTTTGAAGTACCAAGTCAGGACGATGTTAGCTTAGTTCGTATTACAAAGGCTGCCGTTGATGGTACGGATAGTCCTATTTTAGAAACAGCTTAGGAGTAAGAATGTCTGAACTATTAAATACTCACAACGCTGACCTATTGCTAAGTGCAGCTAATAAGTCACATTATCCCCAAGATGACTTACCTGAAATTGCCCTTGCAGGTCGATCAAATGTTGGTAAATCAAGTTTTATAAATACACTATTAGGTCGTAAAAATTTGGCAAGAACATCTAGTAAACCAGGAAAAACTCAATTGCTAAACTTTTATAACATAGATGATAAATTACGTTTCGTTGATGTTCCAGGATATGGTTATGCCAAAGTGTCTAAAGCAGAACGGCTAAAATGGGGTAAAATGATTGAAGAGTACTTGACAAGTCGTGATAATCTACGTGCGGTGGTCAGTCTTGTTGATTTTCGTCATGATCCTTCTGCAGATGACGTTCAGATGTATGAATTTTTGAAATATTACGAGATACCAGTTATTGTTGTAGCGACAAAAGCTGACAAAATACCACGTGGTAAATGGAATAAACATGAATCAGCTATAAAAAAGAAATTACAATTTGACAAATCCGACCGCTTTATTATCTTTTCTGCAGTCTCACGAGAAGGCTTAGATGACTCTTGGGATGCTATTTTAGAAATGGTATAAGTCATATCCGATAGAGACAGGCAGTATTTGACCTAGTCTCTTTTTGGTATTCCCAAAAATAAGAAGAAGTAGAGGTTATCAATATGAATTTAGATGCCGTTCATCATATCGCTATTATCGTCTCTGACTATGACAAGTCGAGAGACTTTTATGTGAATAAACTTGGTTTTAGCATTATTAGAGAAAATCATCGTCCTCATCGTCATGATTATAAGTTAGATTTGAAATGTGGAGATATTGAACTAGAAATTTTTGGTCAGAAGACTTCTGATCCACACTATGTCAGTCCACCTGAGAGGGTCAATCGTCCTGAAGCAGCTGGTTTGAGACATCTTGCTTTTCGAGTAGATGATATTGAGAGAGCTGTTCAAGAGTTGACCATGCTTGATATTTTTGTAGAACCGATTCGTCTTGATGACTATACAAATAAAAAAATGACCTTCTTTTTTGATCCAGATGGGCTACCATTGGAATTACATGAATAGAGATTTTTAAAGAAAGTATTCTCTCTAAAAATATGTTATAATTAGTCTTATGATTTCAGGAATTATCAATTTGAAAAAAGAGGCAGGCATGACCTCTCATGATGCTGTTTTTAAACTTCGTAAACTGTTAAATGAAAAGAAAATTGGGCATGGGGGCACACTTGATCCAGATGTTGTCGGTGTTTTGCCAATTGCTGTGGGTAAGGCTACTCGTGTGATTGAGTATATGACGGATTCTGGTAAAGTCTATGAAGGTCAAATTACTCTAGGCTATTCGACAACAACAGAGGATGCAAGTGGTGACCGTATTAGTGAGAAAGTTGTTCCAAAAGATTATTTTACAACAACTGATATTGATCTTGCTATGACGTCTTTTGAGGGGGAAATAAAGCAAATTCCGCCCATGTATTCTGCAGTTAAAGTAAATGGTAGAAAGTTATATGAATATGCTAGAGCTGGTGAGACAGTCGAAAGACCGGAAAGAACTGTAACTATTCATTCCTTTGAACGAATCAGTCCTCTAAAGTATGAGAATGACTGTTTAATATTTGATTTTAGGGTATCTTGCAGTAAAGGAACTTATGTTAGAACATTAGCTGTAGATTTGGGAGAATCATTAGGCTTTCCGAGTCACATGTCCTTTCTCGAACGTACGTCATCAGCAGGTCTAGAATTAAAGAACGCCTTGACTTTAGATAACATAACAGTCAAACGAGATAGTGAGGACTGGTCGTTTTTATTGCCGATTGAATACGGTCTTATGGATTTGCCCAAAATTTCTGTTAATACGAAAGAAGCTGAGGAGTTACTTTACGGTCGCTTTATCACGTTAAATCGAGAAGAACCATTATTAGCTGCTTTTTTGAACGATAAAGTCATAGCGGTGATTGAAAAACGTGGAGACTTCTACAAACCACGAAAAGTATTGAGGTAAGCATGGAAATTAAACATATAAAGCAAGCATCGGATATTTATGTCACTAAGCCATCTGTTTTGGTGTTAGGCTATTTTGATGCACTTCATAAGGGACATAAGGCTTTGTTTGATAAAGCTAAGGAAGTCTCAGCGCAACATGATTTAGAAATCTCTGTCTTAACCTTTTACGAGTCTCCCCAACTAGCTTTTGAACGGTTTCATCCGGATTTGTTATGCCATTTGACTTATCCAGAAAAGCGTTATCAATTATTTGAAGATTACGGTGTCGATCATCTCTACTTGACAGATTTTACAGCCCAATTCGCTAAACAAACTGCCAACGGTTTTGTTTCTGAATATATTGAACGTTTTCAACCACATACCATCATTGTTGGTTTTGACTACCATTTTAGTTGTCAGCGTTCTGACAGTAATGACCTATCATCTCTTGTCAATGCTGAAGTCATTACCATTTCAGAAATTACCAGTCGTGGTGAGAAAATCAGCTCTACACGCATTCGCCAGTTGATTAGTGAAGGGAAGGTCAAGGAAGCAGGTGAACTACTTGGCTATCACTACTCGAGCCGTGGCATTGTGGTACATGGTGATGCTAGAGGTCGAACGATGGGCTTTCCAACTGCAAATTTAGCTTTGATTGATCGTACTTTTATTCCTGCTTATGGCGTTTATGTCACGGATGTACTTGTTGGTGGAAAAACATACCGTGCAATGACTAGCGTCGGGGAAAACATAACCTTTGGCGGAGAAGAATTGAGAATAGAAGCTCATATCTTTAATTTCAATGGTGATATTTATGGTGAAACAATTGAAATTTTCTGGCGTGACTATATAAGACCAATGGTTAAATTTGCCTCAATGGAAGAATTAGGTAATCGATTGCAAAAAGATAAAGAAATTGCAATAAATTGGCGAAAAAGTATAGAATTTTGATGCAAAATTAGATATAATAAGAGTAAGTAAGTGTATAGAAGAAGGCGAAATATGATTACCTTATTTTTATCTCCCAGTTGCACCAGCTGTCGTAAGGCACGCGCTTGGTTGCTTAAACATGATGTTGAATTTCAAGAGCATAACATTATCACAAGTCCTCTGAATAAAGAAGAATTGATGATGATTTTGTCGTTTACTGAGAATGGTACAGAAGATATTATTTCGACACGTTCAAAAGTCTTTCAAAAAATGGCAGTTGATGTTGATGAACTTTCTATCTCTGAGTTGATGACCCTTATTGCTGAAAATCCAAGTCTATTAAGAAGACCAATCATTATGGATAAAAAAAGGATGCAGATTGGATTCAACGAAGATGAGATTAGAGCCTTCTTATCAAGAGACTACCGAAAACATGAATTGCGTCAAGCAACAATTAGAGCAGAAATAGAGGGAAGAAATGATTAAAAATTATGCCTATCCCTTGGATCCATCGTGGAGTACTGAGGAAATTTCATCAGTACTCTATTTTTTAAGCCAAGTGGAAAAAGCTTATGAAGAAAAAGTAGCTGTTGATACCCTTTTAACAGCTTATAAGGGGTTTAAGCAAGTTGTGCCTGGAAAAGCACAGGAAAAGCAAATTGATAAAGCGTTTGAAGAAGCAAGCGGTTATTCAACTTACCGAGCTATACAAGCAGCAAAGGTATCAGAGAAAGGGTATGTTACTCTTGGAAACAAAATTTAAATTTGCACAAACATTGATAAAAGAAGCCGGTGCTTATATTAGAGAGAATATGTCTAAGGGAATTGATGTGTTTCAAAAAACCTCACATACAGATTTAGTGACTGAACTTGATCATCAAGTTCAGGAGCTTTTAATTGGTGTGATTAAGACACTTTATCCTAAGGATCATATCCTGGCTGAAGAAGATAACGTCGTTCATCCTATTGCAGATGGGCATGTTTGGGTTATTGATCCCATTGATGGAACTGCCAATTTTATTGCACAAAGAGATGATTTTGTGATTATGATGTCCTACTTTGAAGATGGTATAGGTCAATTTGCTTGTATTTATGATGTTATGGCAGATATTCTTTACAGTGGGGGGCCTCATTTTACGCCGATGGCTAACGACAAAGAGTTAATAGCGTATCAGCCTAAGCCTATTGAGTGTCAAATGATGATTAGTAATGCCGCCATGTACGCCAATAACGACCATGGATTAGCCGTTTTAATTGATAAAAGTTTAGGTTGTCGTACTTATGGTAGTGCTGGGATTAGTATGGCTAGAGTGTTAAGTGGTAAGGCGATGGCTTATTTTTCTTATATCTATCCTTGGGATTACGCAGCGGCAAGTGTCATTGGCCAGAGTCTTGGTTATGATATTTTGACTTTAGAAGGAGATAAACCTGATTTTCAAACTAGGCAGAAAGTGATGTTCGTACCACGTCTTGCTTATGATATAATCAAACAAAATTTAACAACCTAAGTTCTCGCGTCTATTGTGAGAGCTTTCTTTTTGTTGGCATGATGAGGATATAGTATAATAGAGATATGACACTACCAAAAGAATTTATAACAAAGTATCGTCATCTTTTGAAAGATGAAGCTGATGCCTTTTTTAAGACATTTGAAGAATTACCTGTTTCAGCATTTCGGTTAAATCCTTTAAAAGCATCTTCCAAAGTTTTTCCTAATCCTATTCCAAAAACTGATTGGGGATATTATGGAAAAGTATCAGGAAAGTCAGTTGATCATGTAACTGGTTTGGTCTACTCACAAGAGCCTTCTGCTCAAATGGTGGCACAAGTAGCTGGGATCGAACAGGGGATGAAGGTTCTCGATTTAGCTGCAGCACCTGGTGGTAAGTCCACCCATGTTCTTTCTTACCTGAATAATACAGGATTATTAGTTAGCAATGAGATTTCAACTAAGCGTAGTAAAATTTTGGTTGAAAACATTGAACGCTTTGGTGCTAGAAACGTTCTCGTGACCAATGAAAATGCAGAACGTTTATCCAAGGTTTTTAAAGACTATTTTGATGTCATTATTTTTGATGGTCCTTGTTCCGGCGAAGGGATGTTTCGTAAAGATCCAGATGCTACTCAATATTGGCATGAGGATTATCCTGAACAATGTGCTCGTTTACAAAAAGAGATTTTACAAGCATCTTTGAGTATGTTGGCTCCAGGAGGTAAACTCATTTATTCGACGTGTACTTGGTCACCCGAGGAAAATGAGGGGGTAGTAAATTGGCTTACCTCAGAAAATCCTCACCTAAAATTAGTCAATATTTCTAAACAAAATGGTATGGTTGAAGGAATTGATATGCCCGAAGCGGCAAGAATGTATCCTCACCATCATCATGGTGAAGGACAGTTTGTTGCTAAATTAGTTGATGAGAGACCCACGGAATTTAAATCAGTAAAATCAGGGAAGTCTAATCTAACAAAAGAACAGGAAAAGTTGTGGTTGGATTTTGCTAAACGCTATTTAAAACTATCATTATATGGACTATTGCAGGTATTTGGCGATCATCTATACCTAGTACCTAGTGGCTTACCTGATTTGAAAAAGATAAAAATTGCTCGTAATGGGTTACATTTGGGAACGTTTAAAAAGAAGCGTTTTGAGCCTAGTTTTGCCTTAGGACTCGCATTAAAGCCAGATGAAGTTTCTCAATCTGTAAATTTATCAGATGATGAGTTTAGGCAATATGTGTCAGGGAATGTTGTCACATTAGCAAAGGAATTGGACAGTGGTTGGTACCAAGTCACAGTACATGGCAATGGCTTAGGTTTTGCAAAAGTTGTTGGACAACAACTGAAAAATTATTTCCCCAAGGGATTACGTTTTTGAATTTTCAGTTTATCTTTATCCCTTAGGAAAGCTTAGAGTAAATAGCTTTTCAAAAGGCTTTAACTATGTTATAGTGAGAATGGAAAGTCTGAAAATCAGTAGGATTTTCCAATTTGAGTTTCAATTTTGAAAGGAACGAAACCATTGAAAAAGAAAAAAATATATCAATTGGCTCTTGTAGCCATCTGTGGTCTGTTGTTAACAGCCTGTGCAAGTTGGATTGACCGTGGTGAGTCGATTACTGCCGTAGGTTCAACGGCTCTCCAGCCTCTAGTAGAAGCTGCTGCTGATGAGTTTGGTAGCACACATCTCGGCAAATCAATCAATGTTCAAGGTGGTGGTTCTGGTACAGGACTATCTCAAGTGCAATCAGGTGCTGTACAAATTGGTAACAGTGATGTTTTTGCTGAGGAAAAAGATGGTATCGATGCTAGTGCCTTGGTTGACCATCAAGTTGCTGTAGCTGGTTTAGCTGTTATTACTAATAAAGAAGTGACAGTAGATAATGTGACGACAGAGCAACTTCAAAAAATTTTCACAGGTGAGTATACTAATTGGAAACAACTAGGTGGTAAAGATTTACCAATTTCAATCATCAACCGTGCTGCAAGCTCAGGCTCAAGAGCCACATTTGACCTTGTAGTTATGGATGGTAAGTCTGCCAAACAAAGCCAAGAACAAGATTCCAATGGTATGGTGAAATCGATTGTTGCTCAAACACCAGGAGCAATTTCTTACCTCGCTTTTGCCTATGTTGATGATTCTGTTAAACAAATAAAATTGAATGGTTTTGAACCAACTGCTGACAATGTTGCTAAAAACAATTGGCCAATTTGGGCTTATGAACACATGTATACTAAAGGTGAACCGACTGCTCTGACTAAAGAATTCTTAGATTATATGATGAGCGATGAGGTACAAGAAGGAATTGTTGTTAGCATGGGCTATATTTCGATTAATCAGATGGAAGTGATTAAAGATGCCAATGGGAATGTTGTGGCTAAGTAAGGAGAGAAGATGAAAAATCAAGAATTAGCTAAAAAATTATTAGCCCCGTCCAAAAATTCTAAATTAGAAACCTTCGGTAAGACGATTACATTTTTCTGTTTAGGACTCATTGTTTTTGTTGTTGCTATGATTCTGTTATTTGTAGCACAAAAAGGTCTGTCGACTTTCTTTGTTGATAAAATCAATCCGATTGACTTTCTTTTTGGGACCACTTGGCAACCTAGTGTCAAAAACGAACTTGGGCAACCTTACCTAGGAGCTCTTCCGATGATTATGGGATCATTCATTGTGACAATCTTATCAGCCTTGATTGCAACTCCTTTTGCGATTGGTGCTGCAGTGTTTATGACTGAGATATCACCTAAATATGGTGCTAAAATTTTGCAACCTGCTATTGAATTGTTAGTTGGTATCCCTTCAGTTGTATATGGTTTTATCGGTTTGCAAGTGGTTGTTCCCTTTGTCCGTTCGATTTTTGGTGGAACTGGTTTTGGTATCTTATCAGGGGTTTTTGTTCTCTTTGTTATGATTTTACCGACAGTGACCTTTATGACGGTTGATAGCTTAAAAGCAGTACCACGTCATTATAAAGAAGCTAGTTTAGCAATGGGGGCAACACGTTGGCAAACGATTTGGCGTGTTATCTTGAATGCGGCGAGACCTGGTATTTTTACAGCTGTTGTCTTTGGAATGGCTCGTGCCTTTGGAGAGGCTTTAGCTATCCAGATGGTGGTAGGTAACTCGGCGGTTATTCCAACATCGCTGACAACACCAGCAGCAACCTTAACCTCTGTGCTAACAATGGGAATTGGTAATACTGTAATGGGAACAGTGCAAAACAATGTCCTCTGGTCGCTTGCTTTGGTTCTGTTAACAATGAGCCTTGCATTCAATACGCTTATCAAATTGATTACGAGAGAGGGTAAGAAAAACTATGCACGCTAAACAAATTAATAAAATCGCAACAGCTATTCTTTACACGATTGCAACGATTATTGTCACTATTTTGGCATCTCTTATCCTTTATATTTTGGTCAGGGGTTTACCTCATATTAGTTGGCAGTTTTTAACGGGGAAATCATCGTCTTATCAAGCAGGTGGTGGTATCGGCATTCAGCTTTATAATTCGTTCTTCTTGCTGATCATCACACTTATCATCTCTGTTCCATTATCTATGGGGGCAGGTATCTACTTATCAGAATATGCGAAAAAAGGACCTGTAACGAATTTTATCAGAACCTGTATTGAAATTCTATCATCTCTTCCATCTGTTGTTGTGGGATTGTTTGGATATTTAATTTTTGTTGTACAGTTTGAATATGGCTTTTCAATTATTTCTGGTGCTTTGGCGCTAACAGTCTTTAACTTACCTATGATGACACGTGGGGTAGAGGATAGTCTACGTACAGTTCATCATACTCAACGTGAAGCTGGTTTAGCCTTAGGCATTTCGCGCTGGGAAACGGTTGTGCATGTGGTTATTCCAGAGGCACTTCCAGGGATTATCACTGGAATTGTATTAGCTTCGGGACGTATCTTCGGAGAAGCAGCAGCCTTGATTTATACAGCAGGACAATCTGCTCCAGCACTAGATTGGTCAAACTGGAATGTCTTAAGCGTAACAAGTCCAATCTCAATTTTCCGTCAGGCTGAGACTTTAGCTGTTCATATTTGGAAGGTTAACAGTGAGGGAACAATTCCTGATGCAACGCAGGTTTCAGCTGGTAGTGCAGCGGTGCTCTTGATTTTTATCTTGATTTTCAACTTCTCAGCACGTAAAATCGGTAAGGTCTTGCACTCAAAATTAACTTCAGCAGCCTAAGTCTGCGATTATAACAAGGAGAAAAAATGGCTGATTATAACTGGAATGAAAGACATATCATTACCTTTCCAGAAGGAAATCTGGCTTTAGAGACCAAAGATTTACATGTTTACTATGGTCAAAAAGAAGCCATAAAAGGCATTGATATGCAATTTGAAAAGAATAAAATTACGGCGCTTATTGGGCCATCAGGCTGTGGCAAATCAACTTTTTTACGCAGCTTGAACCGTATGAATGACACGATTGATATCGCTAAGGTGACAGGGGAAATCCTTTATGAAGGCATCGATGTTAACCATAAAGATATCAATGTTTATGAAATGAGAAAACATATCGGGATGGTTTTCCAACGCCCTAATCCATTTGCGAAATCAATTTATAACAATATCACCTTTGCCCATGAGCGCGCAGGTATTAGAGATAAGAAGGTTCTTGATGAGATTGTTGAGACCTCATTGAAACAAGCAGCACTTTGGGATCAAGTAAAAGATGATTTACACAAGTCAGCTTTTACCTTATCAGGTGGGCAACAACAACGTTTATGTATCGCACGTGCCATCTCTGTCAAACCTGATATTCTTTTAATGGATGAACCCGCTTCTGCGCTTGACCCAATTGCTACTATGCAGTTAGAAGAAACTATGATGGAATTGAAAAAAAACTATACCATCATCATTGTGACACATAACATGCAGCAAGCAGCTCGTGCAAGTGACTACACAGCCTTCTTCTATTTAGGAGATGTGATTGAATACGATAAGACGGTTAATATCTTCCAAAATGCGAAGTGTCAATCAACAAGCGACTATGTATCAGGTCGTTTTGGATAGGAGAAAAGAATGACGAAACCAATTTTAAGTGTCAAGGATTTGTCGCTTTACTATGGTAAGAAAAAAGCCTTAAACAGTGTTAGTATGGATTTTTATCCTAATGAAATTACAGCATTGATTGGACCATCAGGTTCTGGTAAATCAACACTGTTGAAGTCAATTAATCGTATGAATGATTTGAACCCCGAAGCGACATTGACAGGGTCTATTGTTTATAATGACCATAATATTTATAGCCCAAGAACAGATACTGTTGAGTTAAGAAAAGAAATTGGAATGGTATTTCAACAACCTAATCCGTTTCCGATGTCCATCTATGAAAATGTGGTTTATGGGCTACGTTTGAAAGGTATTAAGGATAAGCAGATTCTAGATGAAGCTGTTGAGAAAGCTTTGACAGGAGCATCGATTTGGGATGAGGTTAAAGATCGCTTACATGATTCCGCTGTTGGCTTATCAGGTGGGCAACAACAACGTGTCTGTATCGCTAGGGTTTTAGCGACTAGCCCTAAAATCATTCTGTTGGATGAGCCAACTTCTGCACTTGACCCTATTTCTGCAGGTAAAATTGAAGAAATGCTCTATCACTTGAAAGAAGACTATACTCTCTTGTTAGTGACGCGGTCAATGCAACAAGCATCACGTATTTCGGATAGAACAGGTTTCTTCTTAGATGGAAATCTGATTGAATATAATAGCACTAAAGATATTTTCTTGAACCCACAACATAAGGAAACAGAAGATTATATTTCTGGAAAATTCGGTTAATACCGTTAGCATATCAAGGAGAAAATGAATGTTAAGAACACAATTTGAAAAAGAGTTAGATAAGCTTCACAACCAGTTCTATGCCATGGGAACAGAAGTGCTTGCCCAACTACGTAAAAGCTTGCGTTCCTTTGTCAGTCATGATAGAGAATTAGCAGAAGAGGTCATTGTTGCAGATGAAATTGTTAATGATTATGAAGTCAAATTGGAGAAAAAGTCTCTCGAAATCATTGCCTTGCAACAGCCGGTATCACAAGATTTAAGAACTGTTATTACGGTTTTGAAGGCTAGTAGTGATATTGAACGTATGGGAGATCATGCTGTATCCATTGCAAAAGCAGCTGTTCGTATGAAAGGTGAAGAGCGAATTTTAGCAGTAGAGACAGAGATAAAGGTTATGGGTAAGCTGGTGAAACATATGCTAGAGGAGGCTCTGGATGCCTATATTACCGAAGATGAGCATAAAGCAAGAGAAGTTGCTGCACTCACTCAAGAAATAGAAGGACATTATCACCGTATTCAAGAATTAGCCGTAGATACAATTAAACAAAGTCCTGAAACAATCGTAACTGGTAAAGATTATTTCCAAGTTTTACTCCATTTGAATCGTATCGCAGCTTATGCAACGAACGTTTGTGAGTGGGTGGTTTATTTAAAAACTGGTAAAATCATTGAATTATGATATAATAGAAAGGGTTGTAAGACTCTTTCTTTTTTCATTTTAAGAAGAGCCAAATTTTAATTATAAACCTTAGAATCATGGAGATTTTATGAAAAAAGTAGACCATTTTGTGGAAAAATTTATTCCCGAAAACTATAATCTTTTCCTAGATATCAATCGTAAGGAAAAGACATTCCAAGGTAATGTTGCTATTACTGGTGAAGCATTGACTAATGCTATTTCGTTACATCAAAAAGATTTGACCATCGAATCTGTGCTTTTGGATAATCAAGCAATGTCGTTTACTATGGATGACGAGAATGAAGCGGTTCATATCCTCTTACCTGAAACAGGAAATATGACATTAGTTATCGAGTTCTCAGGTCATATTACTGATAATATGACAGGTATCTACCCATCTTACTATACTGTGGATGGTGTCAAGAAGGAAGTTATTTCAACGCAGTTTGAAAGCCACTTCGCACGTGAAGCATTCCCATCAATAGATGAACCTGAAGCTAAAGCAACCTTTGACCTATCCATCAAATTTGACCAAGAAGATGGTGAGTTGGTCTTGTCAAACATGCCTGAAATCAATGTTGAACGTCGTCAAGAGACAGGTGTTTGGTCATTTGACACGACGCCACGTATGTCATCTTACTTGTTGGCCTTTGGTTTAGGTGATTTGCAAGGTAAAACAGCTAAGACCAAAAATGGTACAGAAGTTGGCGTTTTCTCAACTAAGGCACATGACTTGAAATCTCTTGATTTCGCGCTGGATATTGCTACTCGTGTGATTGATTTCTATGAAGATTACTTTGGCGTGAAATACCCTATTCCATTGTCTTACCACTTGGCTTTACCAGACTTTTCTTCAGGCGCAATGGAAAACTGGGGGCTTGTGACTTACCGTGAAATCTACCTACTTGTTGATGAAAACTCTACGGTATCTAGTCGTCAATCAGTAGCACTTGTTGTGGCGCACGAATTAGCACACCAATGGTTTGGTAACCTTGTAACGATGAAGTGGTGGGATGACCTATGGTTGAATGAGAGCTTTGCCAATATGACAGAATATCTTTCTGTTGATGCGATTGAGCCAACTTGGAACATTATCGAAGAATTCCAGACAACAGGTGTGCCACTTGCCCTCAAACGTGATGCAACGGATGGCGTGCAGTCTGTCCATGTTGAAGTTAACCATCCTGATGAAATCAATACATTATTTGACCCAGCTATCGTTTATGCTAAAGGCAGTCGTCTCATGCATATGCTTCGTCGTTGGTTAGGTGATACGGATTTTGCAGCTGGTTTAAAAACTTACTTTGAAAAACACCAGTATGGTAACACGATTGGTAAAGACTTATGGGAAGCCCTATCAACAACGTCTGGTAAAGATGTTGCTAGCTTCATGGATGCTTGGTTAGAGCAACCAGGATATCCGGTTGTAACAGTCAAAGTTGAAAACAACCAGTTGATTTTAAGTCAAAAACAATTCTTCATTGGTGAACATGAAGACAAGGGACGTTTATGGCAAATCCCACTCAATAGCAATTGGACTGGTTTACCAGACACCTTAACAACTGAAGAATTGGTAATTGATAACTATGATCAATTACTAGTAGCTAATAACAACGAGCCACTACGTTTGAATACGCAAAACACGGCTCATTACATCTCTTATTATCAAGGTGAATTACTGGATAACATCTTGTCAAATTGGGATAACTTGGATAAATTGACTAAGCTTCAAGTTCTCCAAGAACGTCGTTTATTAGCTGAAAGTGGTACGATTTCAAGTGCAGAACTGGTTGATTTGTTACCTTACTTGAAAGACCAATCAACTTACCTTGTTGCCAATGCGACAGCACAAATCCTCAATACGCTTCGCAATATCATTGATGAAGAGTCAGAAGCTGAAGCGGACTTGAAACAGTTGGTTCGTCAATTGTTCAAGGGCAATTATGAACGTTTAGGCTTTATGTCTAAGGATGGTGAATCTGATGAAGATGAAATGGTGCGTCAGTTGACCTTGAGTCTTCTCATTTTTGCAGGTGACGACGATGTTAGTCGTGCAGGTCAAGAGATCTTTAGCCAGTACAAAGATGCTATGGAAACCTTGCCAGCTGCTATCCGTGGCTTGATTTTGGCAAATCAAATTAAGTCTGATGACAGCGTTGAATTAGCTGAAACTTACATTAAAGCTATTCAAGAAACACATGATTCTAACTTCCGTAATCAGCTTGTTTCAGCCTTATCTGATACTAAGAATGAGTCAACCTTATCACTCGTATTGTCAGGCTTGAAAGATAAGGATATTGTGAAGCCTCAAGATTTATCACTATGGTATGTTAATTTCTTATCAAATAACTTTAGCCAAGGTCATATTTGGACTTGGGCACGCGAGAATTGGGATTGGATTAAGTCAGCTCTTGGAGGAGACATGAGCTTTGATAAATTTGTGATCTACCCATCAGCACGTTTTAAAACACAAGAACGTTTAGATGAATTCAAAGCCTTCTTTGAACCACAATTGGATGACATGGCTATCAGCCGTAATATTACAATGGGGATCAAAGAGATTGCAGCTCGCGTTGCTTTGATTGACAAAGAAAAATCTTCTGTTGAACAGGCATTAAAACATGTCGGTGATAAATTATAAGAGTTGTAGATTATATTCGATAGCAACCTCGAATCATTTGAATATGAGTTATTTGACTATTGCTTTAGTGATTTACTAACAGATAGTTCTAATCTAGATAGTTCTAAAATAATGTTTTAAAATGTGTTATGTCTAAAAGTACTAGCCACTAGCTATGTGCAAGTCGCTAGTACTTTTGACACTTTTAGGATTATTGTGCTTTAAAGTATTCATACAGTTGTCAAAAGGTATGACATCTATGAATGTCAAAAGTATTATCAATAATGTCATTTTAATTTTAGCTATCATTTTCTTTGTAATAGGTTATTTTTTGAAAAATTATTTTATCAAAGATGTTATTTTGGTAACTATATTTTTGGCAGTGGTATTTCTAACTTTTTATAAAAAGAAAATCTAGAGTGATGTTTTTATATAGTGTCAAAGCGCTTAAAAGTATATTTACTTTACTGTCTGTTGATAAGCATAGTTGTTAACACTGATAAATGGAGGGGTTAACGGTATTATCATGGAGGATCAGTATGTTAGCGATTCGTTTTGCAGAAGAAAAAGATGCTGAAGCTATTGTTAAGATTTGTTCGGATGCTTGGCGTGAGACATATGCTCATCTCTACTCTGAAACCTATATTTCTAAAATCATCAATGAGTTTTACTCTATTAACCGTGTACGACAAGAGTGCCTTACCTCGACTAAAGAGTGGCATGGTTACATGGTAGCAGAACAAAATGGTGTGGTTGTTGGTTGTATTGGTGGTGCTTGTGACGGGACAACAGGTCTTGTCTATGTGCTATATCTTGCCCCTAACTTAAAACGTCAAGGGATTGGAACTGCTTTACTAAGCTTTCTAACCAACTATCAAAAAGCTACTTACGACATCATTACTCAGGAAGTATATGCAACGACAGGTAATACTATTGCAACTAGCTTCTATGAAAAGCAAGGCTTTGAGTTACTTGGTGTTGAACCTAATTGGTTAGATGATACAGAAGGTACGCAACATCATTATGTCAGAACTGTTTAGTGATTTAACTAACCATTTAGGGTGAAAAAGAAGCCATTTAGGAAAAGAGATACTTCCTAAATGGTTTTTTGCTATACTTATTTTATCAACATCTATCAAAGGGGGAAGGAAAAATGACAACTGATTTCACATTACAAACAAATGCACTAGACTACCTCTCAGCTTTTGATAAAGCTTTTAAAGCGACAAAAGGCAACAGTACTGAAGAAATAAGATTACAAAGCATTATTGATGAGACTATTCGACAAGTTAAATCTTATCATAAGATGACTAATCGTTTTCTCATCACACTAGAAAAATTTTACCAATCTACCAGTTTTATGGTTGGTATCACCAATCTCAAGTTAAGCGATGAGGCTTATCAAGCTTGGCGAGCTTATGACCATTTCCATTATGACAAAGTCAAACCAGAATTACATTTGTTTGGCAATATGATTGGACCAATCTAGGAGAATAACATGACGATTTTATTTAGAGGGAAACCCGTTGAAGTTTGGGAAATTAGTAAAACAAACTCACAACCAGACTGGGTAAAAGAAGCCTTTCAAAAAAATATCATGCGGTGGTTAGATAACCGTGTTTGTATTTTAATGGCCGGATTAAACCCAAGTTTAAAACATAATCTAGCAGTAGGTGTAACAGGTACTATTGGTGGAGGTTTTGCTGGTTATGGAATCTATGTGTGTGGTTATCCTGGAGATATCATCGATTTAACCAATCATAAAGTGGTATCGAAATCTTATTTTAATAAGCACTATCAGGTTTTAGAGGATAAGTAGTAGGAAAATGATTGAAAATCACATCAAAAAGATATTGAAAACGTTGAAACTTCTTGACAAATGAAGGTTTTATAGAGATAATAAGGGTAGGAAAACAGTTTCATAAACAGGAGGTATCCTATGCAAATTATCAAACGTGATGGTCAGATTTCTGATTTTAATCCTGATAAGATTTATCAAGCTATTTTAAAGGCAGCGAGTACCGTTTTTGTTCTGGATGACAACCTTCGTCATGATTTGGCTCAAGTAACCAAGAAAGTTGTTTTGGATTTAGAAGAAGCTCATGCCGAGAGACCAACGATTAGTATGATTCAATCTTTAGTTGAGTATCGCTTGCTTGACGCTGGTTTTATTACTATTGCTGAACACTATATTTCCTATCGTCTACAACGTGATCTTGAGCGTAATGGCTATGGTGATCATATTGCTGTTCACCTTAGATTTGAACAGTTAAAATAGTTCTTGTTCTTTTGTACCTTGATATAGGATATTTTAGAATTTAGTTTAGAGAGAGTAACATGCTAGAGTAGTTTTTAGCAGCGCCTCTCTCTTTTTTTATGATATAATGTTTAATGATCTGTTCTTATGTCAGAGCTATCAGATTAAAAGTATGATTAGTGTGAGAGTAGTTGTGAGTGATTATCAAGAATTTTATGACAAGTTGACGTATCAGATAAAGAAAAGACCTAAAGCCGTTTTATGGATCAACTTGATGAATAATAGTATTACTAGGGTAATTTATATTCTGTATCCTGTTCTTCTTTTATTTGTATGGTGGACAACATATCAAAAAGACGAATCTTTTAGAGTAGCTAACTTAGCTACCTTACCTTATCTCGTTATTCCTGCTATCAGTTTTTTAGGTCTATCCTATATTCGCCAACATCTTAACTACCCTAGACCTTATGAACGGTGGATGATTGAGACTATTATTAGCAAGGAAACAGTGGGTAATTCCATGCCAAGTCGCCACGTTTTTTCAGCAACGATGATTGCAATGTGTGCTCTACATTTAAATCTTTGGCTAGGTGTAATATTGCTTATAATGGCATTTTTATTAGCTGTGTTAAGGGTTATAGGTGGTGTTCATTATCCCCTAGATGTCTTATTTGGTTTTTTCATTGGCGTCTTATCCGGTGTCTTATTTTGGTTATTTTAGTTAGAAAGTAAAAAGTTATGAGTATTTTAGAAGTTAAAAATTTAAGTCATGGTTTTGGTGACAGAGCTATTTTCGAGAATGTTTCGTTCCGTCTTTTAAAGGGTGAGCATATTGGTTTGGTCGGTGCTAACGGTGAAGGGAAATCAACCTTTATGAGTATTGTTACTGGTCAATTACAACCTGATGAAGGCAAGGTGGAGTGGTCCAAATATGTGACAGCTGGCTATTTAGATCAACATGCTGTTCTTGAAGAAGGGCAGACTGTTCGTGATGTTTTACGAACGGCTTTTGATGAGCTTTTTAAGACTGAGGAACGCATCAATGATATCTATATGTCTATGTCAGATGAAGGAGCTGACATAGATGCCCTTATGGAAGAAGTAGGTGAATTACAGGATCGTCTTGAAAGTCGTGATTTTTATACACTTGATGCTAAAATTGACGAGGTGGCTCGTGCCCTTGGTGTGATGGACTATGGTATGGACACTGATGTTACAGCTTTGTCAGGTGGGCAACGCACTAAAATTTTATTGGCGAAACTCTTATTGGAAAAGCCAGATATTCTTCTATTAGATGAGCCGACTAACTATTTAGATGCTGAACACATTGACTGGCTTAAACGTTATTTACAAAACTATGAAAATGCATTTGTTCTCATTTCTCATGATATTCCGTTCTTGAATGATGTTATCAATATCGTGTACCATGTTGAAAATCAACTGTTAACACGGTATTCTGGTGATTATTATCAATTCCAAGAAGTGCATGCCATGAAGCGTGCTCAGCTTGAAGCGGCTTATGAGAGACAGCAAAAAGAAATAGCTGATTTGCAAGATTTCGTTAACCGTAATAAAGCACGTGTAGCTACACGTAATATGGCTATGTCTCGTCAGAAAAAGTTAGACAAGATGGATATTATTGAGTTACAGGCAGAGAAACCAAAACCAAGTTTTGAGTTTAAAGAAGCGCGTACACCGAGTCGTTTTATTTTCCAAGCTAAAGATTTAGAAATTGGTTATAGTCGGGTTCTAACACGTCAACCACTTAATCTGACTTTTGAGCGTAATCAAAAAATCGCAATTGTTGGTGCAAATGGTATTGGAAAATCAACACTTTTAAAGAGTTTACTCGGTATTATTCCAGCCCTTGGTGGTGAAGTCGAACGTGGTGATTATTTAGAATTGGGTTATTTTGAACAAGAGGTTGCAGGTGGTAATCGTCAAACGCCACTCGAAGCTGTATGGGATGCTTTTCCATCTCTGAATCAGGCTGAAGTACGCGCTGCTCTAGCGAGATGTGGTTTGACTTCAAAACATATTGAAAGCCAAATCCAAGTTCTTTCAGGAGGAGAACAAGCCAAAGTACGCTTCTGTCTACTGATGAATAAAGAAAGCAATGTCCTTATTTTAGATGAGCCAACCAATCACCTTGACGTTGATGCTAAAGAGGAATTAAAGAGAGCTTTGAAAGCCTACAAGGGATCAATTTTAATGGTTTGTCATGAACCTGATTTCTATCAAGGTTGGGTAGATGATGTCTGGGATTTTAATCAGTTGACATAAATCACGAAAAATTAATCAAATCACTGTTTGCCATAGTTATGAAAGAACGCCAAAATAGGAAGCATAGAGAGTTATCAAAAAATGTGATATCATAACCAGCTAAATATCACTGAATTTTCTAAAAATTCAGTCGAATTGTTTTCCTTTATGATATAATAATGTTGTTATCACTATTATAATCTATAAGGAAATCATAATATGAAAAAAAGTCAATTTTATCTTTCTGCTATTTTATTATTAATAATTTTTCCTCAGGTTATTTTTCAAATAATGGATTCTCAGATATTGATTGGGTTATCTGATTTGAGCTTTTATTTATTAGATTATGCATTATTTACTTTGGGAGGAATTTTAGGAGTAATTCTTCTTTGGACTAATGGGTTTCGTGACATGTTCAAAATCCAGTTCCAATGGGGTTATTTAGTTTGGTTTGTATTGATATTTATATTAAATACTATATGGGTTTTAGTTATATTTCCAATAGTTTCTAGTCATACTGATAAAGTTCCCTTGGAATTAAATACTTTTGTTTTGATTTTACCGAATATCATTACGCATTTAAAACTATTACATAACTTAATTCTAGCACCTTTTGTAGAAGAAATTTTATGGAGAGGCATTATTTTTTCATTATTTAAGAAATGGGAAAATATTTATCTGGATGTTTTAGCTTCTGGAATTATCTTTTCAATAAATCACTTCATATACTATGGTTGGCAGAATATTGAGTTTATACGTTATTTTATTCCAGGTATTCTTATCGCTAGCTTATTTAGAAAAACCAAATGTATTTATTATCCCATTATTTATCACGTGCTTTGGAATGCGGTTCCTTATCTAATGGGTTGGAAGTAGAGGAATATTATTGTCAATTAAAAAAGTTCCTAGTATCATTTTTAGATACTAGGAACTTTTTAATTCAAGTATTTATCAAAATAATAGTCAAGATAGGTTTTTTCACCTGTAATAATGACCAAGTTACCTTCCATGCCATATTTAAGATCTGTTTTGGTCTGTTGTCGACAGAACTAACCAACTATAGAGCAAAATTAATGACTATCAAACAATTGTTATTACATATTCTTTTGCCTATCTCAGTTGATTATAGTGGCATTAAATGTCTCAACGTTTATGATAAAATTTATTATGAGAGTAAACAGGGTCAAATGTCACATTGATTCCAAGTTTACGCAGCACATTCTTATCTTCTTCAGGAAGGATAACTGTAGAGTGTGCTTCACTTCCTTTGAGGTTTCCAAGTTGTTTCATAGCCTTATCAGCTTCAGGGTTCGTCATTGCAGTAATAGCAAGCGCGATAAGTAACTCTGTTGAATGAAGTCTCGGATTGCGATTGCCTAAATGATTAATTTTTAACTCTTGAATAGGAGTGACATAGGCAGGCTCGATGAGATGTGTTTCTTTATCGATTCCAGCTAAATTTTTGATAGCATTGATAACAACAGCAGCAGAAGGACCAAAGAGGTCAGAGGTCTTACCAGTGACTATATTTCCATTAGGTAATTCAATAGCTATTGCTGGTTGTCCAGTTAACTCAGCCTTTTCACGTGCTGCAACAGTAGCTTTACGATCATTTGGTGAAATACTAAGTTCATTCATCAACAGCTCAATTTTTTTCACGGCATTTTGGCTAACGCGTTCAGCTTTAAAGTCCACTAATGTTTGATAATAACGACGTATAATTTCTTGTTTTGAAGCCTCAATAGCAGCTTCCTCATCAACAATTGAGAAACCAACCATATTAACACCCATATCTGTCGGTGAAGCATAAGGTGATTTGTTTAAGATACGCTCAAATGTTTTATTGAGGACTGGGAATACTTCAATATCTCTGTTATAGTTAACGGCAGTTTTACCGTAAGCTTCTAAGTGGAAAGGGTCAATCATGTTGAGGTCATCAAGGTCAGCCGTAGCAGCTTCATAGGCAAGATTGACAGGGTGATAGAGAGGTAAATTCCAGACAGGGAATGTTTCAAATTTGGCATAACCAGATTTAATACCATTTAGCTGATCATGGTACAGTTGTGAAATACATGTTGCTAATTTACCAGAACCAGGACCAGGTGCTGTCACTACAATCAGGTTACGACTTGTTTGAATATAGTCGTTTTTTCCCATACCTTCTTTAGAAATGATGTGATCAATATCTGTTGGATAGCCCTTAATAGGGTAGTGTAAGTATGATGTAATGCCATATTTTGATAATTGATGACGGAAGGCATCAGCAGCTGGCTGATTATTATATTGTGTAATAACAACAGATCCTACATAAATATCAATGTCGTTAAAGGTATCTATGAGACGGAGAACCTCCTGATCATAAGTAATACCTAAATCGCCACGGGCTTTAGAGTGTTCGATATTATTGGCATTAATGGCTATAACGATTTCAACCTGCTCTTTCAACTCTTGAAGCAGTCTTATCTTATTATCTGGCTCATATCCTGGTAACACACGAGAAGCATGGAAATCTTCTAACATCTTACCTCCAAACTCCATGTAGAGTTTTCCATCGAATTGCTGAATACGCTCAAGGATATGATCACGTTGCAAATCGAGATAACGATTTGAATCAAAAGCTTGTTTCTTCATATTTTTTGACCTCCAGAAACGATTATAATAAAAAAACTAAAAAAAAAAAACTATTTTCTGTAAAAAGTTGCTAACTAAAGTGAATAGTGTCAGAAGGTTGAAATACTTGACGCTCTGTTATGATAAGTTGTCACAGCATGATACTGAGTTTCGAGAGTATGTAGTCAATATCTAAGGTTTTGCTTTAAGTGGTCTAACAACTATTATAAGCCACAATGATATAATAAGCGTTTAATCAGCGACTTTGTTCCTCATTTCAATAGGGACATGGTCGTTGTTTTGTTATTACAAACGTTTGTTATTGTAAAAATAGGTATAGGCATAATTATCATCTACTAACTTCTCAAACGTCTTGTAGGTTCTCAAGTTATAATACTACATTTGAAAGTGGTCAAAGAAGGGCTTGTCAATGCATTTACCAACTCCTGACATATAGCATGTAAGCTGATATTGTTTCCTTACACCTAAGTTAATCGTATAGTCTTTCTGACAATTAGCCACGACAAGTGGATTTATCATTATGCCCACTGACTTGGTAGGCTGGAATAGAAGCATCACAAAGGTTTTTAATAACACTTTAATAAGCTTTACAGCCTCCAATATTGAAAGAAGATTATAGCTGTAAACCGTTTCTGATTAGGTACTTGAGCTATAAAATATTCTCTTCAAAATTTACAAAGATGGTCGTTGTACAGTAGCCTCTTAATTTCCTTCTTGTTAATGTTCATCTACTGATTTTGGCCTTCTTTTAGACATACAAAAACTCCCCATATAATTTCTAGTGACTGTTGTATTTTTCACTGTTGGCTATAAGGAGAGTTTATCAAAATGGCACCTGCTTTTTTGTTAAATATTATCATAATAGATTTCTAATGACGATGCTTGGAGCTGTAAACATTGTAGTTACTATTGATTAATTTTCAGAATCATAAGCAACCCATTCAATTTCTTTTCTTTCGGCAGATGTGAGAAGCTCAGAACCTGGGAAACTTTCTGAAATAATGGTTCTGTATTGTTTTAAATTATTGATTTTAAAGAAACCAGTTTTGTTAAACTTGGAGCTATCAATTAACAGTATTGTTTCTCTCGCATTGTCGATAATATTTTTCTTAGCTTGAGCTTGACTGAAGGAGGCTTCGTATACAAATTCCTTATCAATTCCTCGAGCTGAACAAAACGCAAGATCTATACTAAAATGTCCTAATAAACTATTATCATTGCCATGATTAACAACTGAAGCAGAGTGATGTTTGACTTCCCCACCTGTAATAAAGATTTTCATTGTTGGATTAGCTAGGTCTGAAAGAACTTGAGCGGTATGTAATCCATTTGTGAAAATAATGAGGTTATCAATATCAGATAAATAAGGACATAACTCAAAAACAGTTGTACTAGAGTCTAAAAAAATACACATACCAGGTCCAATAAAATCTTTGGCTAATTCTGCAATAATTTTTTTGGCTTCACGATTTTCAGTTTCTCGAATACTATGAGCCAGTTCTACAGTATTCATTGCATTTAGAATGACTTCACCATGTTTGCGTTTAAGTACCCCAAGCTCTTCAAGATAAATTAAGTCTCTTCGTAAAGTAGAAGGAGTAGAAAAAGTTAATTTTTCAAGTTGCTTAATTTTAATTCTTTTCTTTGCATGAATAATTTCTCGTAGTTCATTTAAACGTTCAATCCTTGACATATCAGGCCTCCTTAATTTTATAATAACAAAAAAATGAAGAAAAATGAATGAATTATTTAGTTTTTTTGAAAAAAATTCATTTTACTCTCCACATATTGTAATGATAAAAATGAAGTAGTACAATAAAAATATGAAAACGTTATCAAAAAGCATTGGAGGTGAGATAATGACTTCGGTTTTGGCGATTGACCTTGGAGCAACATCGGGTCGTTCGGTTGTCTATTCCTTAGAAAATGGTAAAGTGACCTCGTCAGAAATATTGCGATTTGATACAAAAACGATAACCTATCGTGGTCATCTTTGCTGGGATATTAAAAGCATTTTTAAACATATCGAACAGAGCATTGAACAGGCAAAACTGACTTATGCCATTCAATCTATAGGTATCGATACTTGGGGAGTTGATTTTGCACAATTAGATAGTAGTGGCTCATTGATTACTTTACCTGTCACATACCGTGATGATAGAACGAAAGATGTTCTATCCAAGATTGCTAGGTATTCGACACTGACTGATTTGTACTACAAGACTGGTAATCAATTGATGCCAATCAATACTTTATTTCAACTTATTGTTGCTAAGGAAACAGAACCTGAATTTTATTTTAAAACGGCTAAGATTGTGATGTTATCAGATTACTTTAATTACTTATTGTCGGGTAATCTTGCCATTGAAAGAACAATAGCTTCAACCATGCAGATGTTAAATCCACTGACAAAGGAGTGGAATAAGGAAATTTTATCTATCTTTGAAATTTCAGATTTATTATTGCCAGATCTTGTGGATGAGGGGAATACTCTTGGTGAAACTTCTGATGGTTTAAAAGTGATCAATATTTGCCAGCATGATACGGCAAGTGCTGTTGCAACTATTCCTAAATTAGAGGATAAAACGCTCTACATCTCTTGTGGAACGTGGTCGTTGATAGGCACGGAGTTAGATTATCCAATACTGACCGATAAAGCATTGACTTATAATTTTACAAACGAAATCGGTCATAGTCGAACGACGCGTTTTTTAAAAAATTGTACAGGACTTTGGATCGTGGAAGAATTGAGAAGACATTACAAAGAACTTGGTCAAGAGTTTGGCTTTGATGATATTCGTCAAATGATAGAATCCGTTACAGAGGATGTTCCTATTATAGATACGGATAATCAGCTTTTTGCAGAGCCAGGACAGATGATTGACAAGATTAAGACCTACCTTCTTGAACAAGGCTATCTGAAATTCGAATCTCCCGGACAATTGTTTAAGATTGCTTACCACAGTTTAGCTTATAAGTATAGAGAGGTGATAGATCAACTTGAAGAAATCATTGATTATGACTTTACTTACTTAAATTTGATAGGTGGTGGGTCTAAATCAAGTTACTTTTCTCAATTGGTAGCTGATATTACTGGAAAGACAGTTGTGACTGGACTAGATGAGGCGACTTCTCTTGGAAATGCCTTAGTACAATTTAAAGCTTTGGGTGATATCAAGGATATGACAGAGGCAAAAGAAATTGTCAAACAATCAGTAGATTTTAAATACTTTTATTCAAAAAAGGAGGATGTCAGAGATGACACATTATCCTAAGATTGGTATTCGTCCAACCATCGATGGACGACAAGGTGGCGTTCGTGAATCCTTAGAAGAAAAGACCATGCAGATGGCTTTGGCTGCTAAGGAGTTGATTGAAAGCAACTTACGTTATGCTGATGGGACACCAGTTCAATGTGTGGTGGCTAGTCGCACAATTGGTGGTCAAGGTGATGCTGGTGTCGTCTATAATGAGTTTGAGACACAAAATGTCATTGGAACCTTATCTGTTACACCAAGTTGGTGCTACGGAACAGAAACTATGGATATGGATCCTCATACTATCAAGGCTATATGGGGCTTTAATGGAACTGAGCGACCAGGTGCTGTTTATTTAGCAGCGGCAATGAGTGGTTATGCCCAAAAAGGTTATCCAGCTTTTAAAATCTATGGCCATGATGTTCAGGATTTGGATGATAACAGCATTCCAGATGATGTTGCCGAAAAGATTTTACGTTTTGCCAAGGGTGTTATCGCTGTTGGTCAAATGAAAGGAAAGTCCTATGTCAATATCGGGGCATCTTCTATGGGGATTGCAGGTTCACAAGTAACCAGTAGCTTCTTTGAAGATTATCTTGGGATGTTTGTCGAATTTGTTGATATGACGGAAATTCTTCGTCGTATGCAGCTAGAGATTTATGATAAAGAAGAATACGAGAGAGCACTTGCTTGGATTAAGGCTAATTGTAAAGAGGGAATTGATATCAATGCTGGTAAAGATTTCCCTGATGTTATTACAAAATCGAAGGTTATTCCTGCTGATAAAGATTGGGAATTCATCGCCAAGCAGACATTGATTATTAGGGATATTCTTTTTGGTAATCCTAAATTGGCTGACATCGGATGGGAAGAGGAAGCACGTGGTAGAAATGCCATATCAGGTGGTTTCCAAGGTCAACGTCAATGGACAGACTGGTTACCAAATGGTGATTTTGCTGAAGCGATTTTAGCTTCAACCTTTGACTGGAATGGACCAAGACCCGTGACAGCTTTTGCAACAGAGAATGATACGTTGAATGCAACCGCCATGCTATTTGGAACCCTCCTTACCAATAAGGCTCCAATTTTTTCAGATGTTAGAACTTATTGGAGCCCAGAGGCGGTTAAACGTGTTACTGGAAAAGAACTGACAGGTAAAGCCAAAGATGGCATTCTGCATTTGATTAACTCAGGAGCTTCAGCTTTGGATGGCAGTGCTGCAGCTCGTGATGAGAATGGTCAACCAACAATGAAAGAATTTTGGAATATGACTGAAGCAGATATCAAAGCTTGTTTAGAAGCTACTGATTGGTGTCGTGCGAACTATGAATACTTCCGCGGAGGAGGTTTCTCATCTCATTTCAAGACAAAAGGTGAATTGCCTGTGACATTGATTCGTGTCAATCTTGTTAAAGGCGTTGGACCAAGTTTGCAAATTGCAGAAGGCTACACTTGTCCATTAGAGGATGAAGTTCATCAGATCTTAGATGAGCGTACAGATAAAACATGGCCGACGACATGGTTTGCACCAAATCTTGGTGAAGAAGGGTTTGAAACTGTCTATGATGTGATGAACCATTGGGGTTCAAACCACGGTGCATTTGTACATGGTCACATTGGTGCCGAGGTGATCACATTGGCAAGTATGTTACGGATTCCTGTTGCCTTGCACAATGTGCCTAGAGAGCGTATCTTCCGTCCAGCTATTTTTGACGGTGTTGGTACAAAAGATTTAGAAGCAGCAGACTTTAAGATGTGTGATGTCTTAGGGCCATTATATAGTAAATAAGGGGTATAAAATATGTTAATGGAAAATGAACGAAAGGAACTGATCGCCTACGGTAAAAAATTAGTATCAGAAGGATTTACAAAAGGTACTGGTGGTAATTTGAGTGTCTTTGACCGAACAAATGGTTATATGGCTATAACACCTTCAGGGATTGACTTTTTTGAGATACGTGAAGAAGATATTGTCATCATGGACTTAGAAGGGAATATTATTGAGGGTGATAAGTTACCGTCTAGTGAATGGAATATGCACCTTATCCAATATAAGCAACGCGATGATATTGATGCAGTGATTCATGCCCATACAACCTATGGAACGGTCTTAGCTTGTTTACGCCAACCGCTTCCGGCGAGCCATTATATGATTGCGGTGGCAGGCAAAGATGTCAAAGTGGCTGAGTATGCTTCTTATGGGACTAAAGAATTAGCTATGAATGCTGCCAAAGCAATGGAAAATCGTCGAGCCGTTTTTCTTGCCAATCATGGTATTTTAGCTGGTGCACAAGACCTTCTAAATGCTTACAATATTATTGAAGAAGTTGAATACTGTGCTAAAATCTATTGTGTTGCCAAGAGCATGGGAGAACCAGTCATCCTCCCAGATGAAGAAATGGAACTGATGGCTGAACGCTTTAAAACTTATGGACAAAGACAAACAACAAAATAAAGGAGGAATTTGTCATGAAGAAAAATTTATTAAAATGTGGAATGGTATGTTTAATTGCATCAACTTTATTGGCTGCTTGTGGTTCTGGAAATGATAAGGAACAAAAGTCAGCTGCAGCTGGTGATGATACTGTTTTAGAATTTTATCATGGTTATCATCACGCAGAAGATGAATGGCCAGCAGCTCAAGTTATGCGTGACTTATATGATACCTTTGCCAAAGAACATGCAGGTGGTAAAGTTGAATTTAAAGCTATCCCAGTGACTGGCGCATTAACTGATACAATGAATAATAAAGTAGCTAGTGGAGAATTTCCAGATTTAATCGACTTGGCGGGTAATGATGTATCACTTGCTGCTATTGAACAAAGCTTAGTTCTTGATTTAAAACCATATATTGATGAGAATGGGCTTGAAAAAAATGTGGGCTTGAATTATACACAAAATAATGTTAACGGAAAAATCTACACCGTTCATGATCAATTGCTGACATTAGGGCTTTGGTATAATGCTGATGTCTTTAGTAAAGCTGGAGCCAAGACACCAGATCAGTGGGAAAAATGGAGTGATTTTACGGATGCCATGGCATTAGTTAGAAAACAAGAAGGTGTTTATGCCTTTGGAGCTGGTGAGCCAGCGATTCGTCTCTTTAATACTGTTTTAGGATCATCAGAAAAAGGTAAAAAATTATTAGAAGGACCACTAACTGCTGAAGGAATTGATTCTAAAGAATTTGCTGAAGCTCTAAAATTAGTTATGACAGAAGTACAGGCAAATGGTTCAGCTAATGCAGGCGGCGACGCCAACGTTTACTCAACCGATTTTACTGATAATAAATCAGGTGTATTCTTTAACGGTGTTTGGGCAGCTGGAGGCTTGAAAGATAATGCTGCGTTAAAACCAGGACTTTATGCAGGTAATGTTGCGATCAGTTCTGCTGGAGGAGGTTTAACCATTTCAAGTAAACTTTCTGAAGAGGAAGAGAAATTAGCTCTTGAGTTTGTTAAATACATGACTAGTGATGAGGTTCAAAAGACTATTTTTGAAAAAGTTGGTGCCAACCCAGCGAGTCAAGCTATTGATACAGGAGATATTGCAAAAGGTTCGGATGATGCTACTGTGAAGTTATTAGGTGAAGCGACTTCTATGGCTAACAATGCCAAAGTGACAGTACCGACAGTTGTTTCTGCTTGGGGTGGTGATGTTCGTACTGCAATTATTAACGCTTTAACAGAAAGTGCAGCAGATGGCGTAGACATTGATCAAAAAGTAAAAGAAACACAAGACATATTGAAGGCCCTTATCGGCTAATATTATGGGGCTAAGGAGTTTTTCCTTAGTCCTTTTATTTAGAAAGTGAGTAATAGTATGGCAATGAAAACCATGACCTTAAAAAACAGAAAGACACAAAAGCAAAGGTTTATCTTCTTATTTCTTTTACCAACTTTAATTTGTTTCTTCTTGTTTTATTTTTATTCTGTGGTGACGATTTTCGCCACTTCTTTTACCAAGTGGGATTATACCAACCTGACTAAACCAGAATTTTTAGGTTTTGGCAATTTATTTGCCAACTACAAGTATATCTTTAAGGAGTATCCTTTCTTCTTAGAAGCTTTAAAAAATTCGTTAACTTGGGCAGCTATTGGTGTTCTCGTACAGGTACCACTTGCATTATCAGTAGCAATAGCCTTATCCAAAAAATTAACAGGTTGGAAGATATCACGCAATTTGTATATCATACCTAGTATTATCTCAAGTGCAGCAATGGGTTTAATCTTTTTACAAATCTATAACCCTAATTATGGTGTTGTAAATCAAGTCATCAGATTCTTTAATCCGGATTTCTCAGGTGCCATTCTTTTAACACCAGGAATCAATATTATAGCAATGACGTGTGCTTATATTTTCTTTGCTGGAACATCAACAATCATGATTTTGGGGCAGATTTTCGCCATACCTCAAGAAATTAGTGAAGCTGCTATTTTAGATAATATTACAGGTTGGAGAAGAGAGTGGTACATTACTATTCCAATGATCAAAGAAACCTTAAAAACAGTTTCCATCATGGCTGCTACATCAGGATTCTTGCTCTATAATGAAGTATTCTTTTTAACAAATGGTGCTGCTGGTACAAAAAGTATCAGTTTCATTATTAGAGAGTTAGCTGTTTCAAGTTCGAGAACACAATATGCTAGAGCTAATACGATTGGTGTTATTCAAATTTTAGGTGGTATGTTGATTATCGTTTGTATCAACCTGATTTTCAGAGAAAGTAAAGGAAGAAAGTGAGTATAGCAAATGGATTCAAAATTAAGTGGATTATCAAGAACAGGTAAATTAATCATATATGGCTATATGGCCATCACATGTTTGATATCAGTTTTTCCAATATTATGGATTTTCCTTTCCTCTCTTAAAGCTGATCCAATGAAAAATCCTGGTATTAGTCTGCCAACTGATTTGAGCTTTGAAGGCTATATCAAGGTTTTTACTGAACTACATGTTCTGGATTATTTTTGGAACAGCTTTAAGGTTGTTTCGGTGTCAGTCTTTATTAGTATCATTATGATATCAATGTCTTCCTACGTTATAGCTAGAATGGAATTCAAAGGAAAGAAAGTGATTACTGCCATGTTATACTCGACACTTTTTATTCCTGCCACAGCAATGACATTCCCTGTTTATCGCTTGGTCAATATTTTGGGAATTTACAACACACCAGCAGCCTTGATCTTTGTTTATTCTTGTAGTGGGATTGCAATGAGTTTCTTTATCATCAAAAACTACTTTGCTATTATTCCTAAAGAATTAGAGGAAGCAGCAGAAATTGATGGTGCTACCTATGCTCAAACATTTTGGAAAGTCATGTTGCCTATTGCAAGGCCAGGGATTCTGACTGCTGCTATTTTGGCATTTATTAATAACTGGAACGAATATTATTGGGCATCAATGTTAATTATCAATAAGGATGAATTAACGGTCCCAGCCTTACTCGGTCAATTTACAACAAGTTTTAACACTAATTATAATGGCTTATTTTCAGCGATTGTAGTGATTATTTTGCCACCAATTTTACTATTTGCTTTTGCAAGTAAATACTTTATTGAGGCATTAGGAGGAGGAGCTGTTAAGGGATGATAAAGAATAGTTTACAAGAAATTAACAAACGAACAGAGTGGTTTAGGAAAGATAGATTTGGTATGTTTATCCATTGGGGCCTCTACTCAATTCCTGGGAAAGGGGAATGGATTAGAAGTCATCAAGAATTATCCATTGAAGATTATCAACCTTATTTTGAAGCATTCAATCCTGTTAAGTACAATCCACGTGAGTGGGCTAAAGCAGCTAAAAAAGCAGGAATGAAGTACATGGTTTTGACGGCCAAACATCATGATGGCTTTTGCCTATTTGATTCAGCCTACACAGACTATAAGGCAACCAATACACCAATTGGTAGAGACTTGGTTGCTGAATTTGTTGAGGCTGTTCGTGCTGAGGGACTAAAAGTAGGTCTTTATTTCAGTCTGATTGATTGGTATCACAAAGATTATCCTAAATATGGCGACATGATTCATCCTATGAGGGCAAATGAATCTTTCAAAGATGAGGAGATTGACTTTGATAATTACTTGACTTTCCTTCACAATCAAGTTGAGGAAATCGTGACAAAGTATGGGAAATTAGACATTCTATGGTTTGATTATTCTTACGGTGATATGTTTGGAGAAAAATGGCGTGCGACAGACTTGATTAATCTTGTTCGAAAACATCAACCAGACGTGGTTGTTGATAACCGCTTAGAAACGTCAGGAGAAGGTTTTGGTAGTATTGTAACAGATGATATTAACATTTTTTCAGGGGATTTTGTAAGCCCTGAACAAATAGTGCCTCATGAAGGGATTCGCAATAATCACGGTGAACCAATACCTTGGGAATTATGCTTAACAATGAATAACAACTGGGCCTATAATCCAACCGACCATCTTTATAAATCGTCTAAGACACTCATTCGCAAGTTAGTAGAATGTGTCAGCAAAAATGGAAACATGATTTTAAATGTTGGTCCAGATGCATTAGGTGTCATCAATCATGAAAGTCAATCTATTTTAGACGATTTTGGGAATTGGCTAAATAAGAACGGCGAATCTATTTACGGTTGTGGAGTGAGTTCCTTGCCTAAACCAGAATGGGGCTATTATACTCAAAAAGGAAATACCGTTTACGCCCATGTTTTTGAGCAACCAATTGGGCCACTTGCCTTGATTGGTATTGACGAGAGAAGTATCAAACGAATGAGTTTTCTTCATGATGGTAGTGAAGTTAAGATCTCTAAAAGTTGGACGACAAATGCTTATGAAGGGATTTGTTTCGCTCAATACGGTGATATCCCGCATTTTACCTACCCATTACCAGATGATATAGATAGTGTGATTAAAATTGAGTTAAAGGAGGTAGATAATGAAAATTGAGAATCATCAAATCGCTCGTTATTTTAAATTACAGGATGACCGATTCTATACGACTCATGTTTTAAATAAACATACTGAAATTCCTATTTCAAATCAGTCAGAAACAGAATTTGAGATAGTATTTTGTGATGGCACTTCATATCGCTCATCAGATTTTTCTGCTCGTATTATCGAAGAGACTCGTCAGACATTATTAGTTCATTTTTACCGTAGTGATGTTAAGTTGAATATCCTTTATACAGCTCGTGAAGATGTCATTGCTAAAGAAGTAACAATACTTCAGAGCGATAAAACCATTAACTACATTGATGTAGAAGTTTTGGTGTTTTCTGATCAAGAGGGGATTTACTATCCTAAAAAACAAGACAATATCAAAGAAATGGCAGATTTTCCTGGTTATTATGTCGAACTCGGTCAACCTGTTTATGCCAAAACCTTATATCTGGGTATGGAATTTCCTATGGGCGAGAACCGAATTGTTGATACACGATATGCCTCAAGATACTATGTAGGACATGATATTACAGAAGAGAAGACTGTTTGGCCAGCTATCATGGGAGCTGCTAAAAATCCAGATAAAATGTCTATTCAAAAAGCATTTTTCCTATACATAGAAGCTATTGCTCAGCCGAGTTATTTTAGAAAACAGTATAATTCCTGGTACGATCATATGACCGAGATTGATGAGGAGATTATCATCAATAGCTTTGAAAAGATTTCTCATGGATTTGAAGATCACGGCGTACAGCTTGACGCTTATGTTGTAGATGATGGCTGGTGTGATTATCAGAGTGTTTGGGAATTTAATAAAAAATTTCCTAATGGCTTAACTAAAGTTAAGCGTTTGGTCAATGGTCTTGGAGCTAGCTTAGGGCTTTGGATTGGTCCTCGAGGAGGTTATAATGGTACTGAAGTGATCATGAGTGACTGGCTTGAAGAACATCCTGAATTTGGCAGTAAGAACAAGCTATCTAATGATGTTAATATTGCTGATTTTAATTATCTTAATCGTATGAAAGCTAAGATGTTAGAGTATCAGAAGCAATATGATATTAGTTATTGGAAAATTGATGGTTGGCTATTAAAACCAGATGTTTCAGATATATCTGGTGATTATGCGATGCACACAATGACACCTGTGTACGAATTTTTGATTGAACTGTTAAAAGATCTGAGATTAGAACGTGGCGAAAGAGATTGTTGGCTCAATTTAACGTCTTATGTTAATCCTAGTCCGTGGTTTTTACAGTGGGTTAACAGTTTATGGATTCAGATTTCACAAGATGTTGGCTTTACTGAAAATGCTGGTAATGATATCCAACGTATGATTACTTATCGTGATTCTCAATATGAGGAATTTTTGAACAAGCGTGATATTCAATTACCATTGTGGGCCTTGTACAATCATGAGCCTATTTATGCGAGTACGGCTCATACTTGGTATATGGATCACCAAATGTATGCGACTGTTGAAGAATTTGAACATTATCTCATGTTTATCGCTACTAGAGGGAATGCTTTCTGGGAATTTCATTATTCTTACACCATGTTTGATGATGAGCGTTGGAAAGCTAATGCACGTGCAGTGAAATGGATTGAAGCCAATTACTCTACATTGAAGCATAGTCAAAAAATTGGTGGTAGCCCATCAGCTTTTGATATATATGGTTATCATTGTGTGAATGGTGATACGGCGATTCTTTCTCTTAGAAATCCTTCAGACAAACCAGCTACGATTTCTACATTGGATTGGGATTTGAAGGATTATCAAAAGATTACAGGTGATTACACACAAGTTTCTGATACAGAAATTGAACTAGCACCGTATGAGATTTTAATTCTGTCTAAGTGAGGGAGTATATATGGCAAAACAATATGCAATAGGTGTTGATATTGGCGGGACAAAAGTTGCTGCTGGACTAGTTGATAATGTGGGAAATGTTATTGATAGCTTGCGTGTTCCTAGCCAAGTATTGAATGCAGAATCTCTCTTTGAATCTGTTTGTTCAGTTATTGATGAATTATTAAAGCGCTACCAGCTAACAACAGGAGACATCAAAGGGATCGGTGTAGGTCTTCCTGGTAAAGTTGATGTCGAAAATGGTATTGCTGTTTTTCAAAATAACATTCCTTGGGAACAGTTTCCAGTTGTTGCCAGACTCAAAGAAGTATATGGTGATATTCTGATTAAGATTGACAATGATGTCAAAGTAGCTGCTTATGCTGAATATCGTCTCCTAAATTTAAAATCGAATGACATGTTTGGATACATAACTATTTCAACCGGAATTGCGTCTACAAACATCGTTAATAACACTATTTTAAGAGGTTCAGGATTTGCAGGAGAAATTGGCTTTATGCCTGTTCAGAGCTTCGGTCAAACGAGTGGATTGGAGTTGGCTTGTTCAGGTCCTGCGATTGCATCTTATGGCAAACAGTTATATCAAGATGATACGATAACAACAGAGCAAGTTTTTAATAATGAGCCAGTAGCTCAGAAAATCATTGATAATACAATATCAGGCTTAGTAACGGCACTACATCATATGATTTGTCTATTGGACCCTAAAGTCATTGTTCTAGGTGGAAGTGTCGCTGTCCATAATCCAGATTTTGTAACTAAGATAGTCATTACCTTAAAAGATATGTTACATCCAGAGCAATATCATATCTTAGAAAATATTAAAGTATCCCAAATTGAAGGCAATAATGGAGTTATCGGTTCGGCGTTTTTAGTTATTTAAGAAAGGAGTAAAGATAAACAGTCCATAAATCTATATAGCTATTGATAGTTAGATTAACGATAAAATTAGTTTAAATAATGAACACAATTATATTCAGATTGAAGAAAAAGTCCATTTTAGATAATTTTCTTCAATCTTTTTTCTTTTGGTAACAAACTTAAAAAAATCCTTAGAAATGCTGATAAATTAGCATTTTAAAGAGTTTTTATTTTCAAGCTAGCTTCTAGTAAAGACTTTCTGATATCATAGCAAGGATTATTCTTTTTTGATTTAAGTGGTCTAACATTTTGTTCCGTAACTGTAGTATAATAGAGTAGAAAGTAAGGATTTTTATATGACTTACATGGCTGTAAAACAAGCGGCCTAGCTTTGGGGGATTTTGGATAGACGTATTCGTACCTTGTGTAAGGATGGAAAAATTCTAGGAGCCATTCAAGAAGGGCGTTCTTGGAAAATCCCCATTGATAGCAGAAAACCTGCAGATGCTCGTTATAAAAAGCGAAAAGTCTTCTTCCCTTGATTGATGAAAAAATGGCTAAGCTTGCTAATTTGAGACCATTGACAGAAGGAGAGTTAGAACGCTTAAATGAAGATTTTACGGTTGAATATACCTACAACTCGAATGCCATTGAAAACCCTTCGTGAAACAGATATGGTCTTAAGAGGTTTGACAATGAATTAAAAATCCTTGAAAGAACACAATGAAGCTATTGGATATCGTGAATCCTTTCAGCATGTTCAAATCTTGGTATCAGAACATCAGCCATTAACAGAGCCAGTTATCAAAGCTATACATGATCTAGTTTTATCTGATAAAAAAGAGGATAGAGGTGTCTATCGGAAAGTTCTTGTTCGTATTATGGGGGCTGCTAATATACCTGTTCAAATCTTGATGATTGGCCCCAAGATGGAGCAATTACTAGCTGACTATCTTGGGAGTCAAGAAAATATGATTACCAAAATGGTACGCTTTCATATAGAATTTGAAAGTATTCACCCATCTATTGATGTATTGATGGCAATGATTGTATAGAACATTTACTGGTCAACTTAGAGTTAATGAAATCAGGCTATCCACCAATTGATATTAAATTTACATATTGCCTAGCTTACTATCAATCCTTTGATGGTTACCATTCAAAAGATAGTTTATCAGAGATGGAAAATTTGTTCGCTAAATATCTTAATGAGCGATTGGATATGTTCCTAACGATTTTAAGTGATGAGTGAGGTGACAAGTCGATTTCGAATTGCAACTTTTAACTCTGTAGCCTTACTTGAAAAGAGAAAAATTGGCCGATACTTTAAAAAGATATGGTAAAATAGAATGTGCTAACTCTATTGGCTGTCATATTTTCTCTTTTTAAAGATCGATAGTTAATTATATTTTATAAAAGAAGGTAAAAATAGAAAAACTTAGATTTGAATTTGGTTATTCCTAATCGCATTTATTTTGGGTTTTTCTATACATTTTTAAGACAAGGGCCTCAAACCCTTGCTACGAAAGGATTTATAAGTTATGGCTACTATTCAATGGTTGAATGGGTGCCTAAGAGATTATGTGAGTTGTTTGAGAAGTGGATAACCCTTAAAACCCTTGATTTCAAAGGGTTTTTAAGTTGTTGTGCTAATAGATAGGCAAGTAAATATCATCGCTTAAAGAAGCAATAATGAGCAATAAAAACCATTTTTTGGTGCCCAGTTTGGTGCCTAGTTTGTGGCAAGAACAATTTAGAGTGTTCTTGCCTTTTTTATTTTACAGGGAGGAAAATCGTGGAACTTGCAGAATCAACTCGCCTAGGTGTTGTTAGCTATCTCATGATTGTTATGGGAGTTACATCATCTAAAGCAACAGACATGTTGAAAGAATTAGAAACAAATGGGCTGGTTAATATTGCTACAACTGGTCAACTAGCACTCAAAGTATTGGAGGAACAACATGAAACGCATTAGTGCAAATCACTACCAAACCTCAGAGAGGTACTACAAGCTCCCCAAACTCTTGTTTGAGAGTGAGCGATATAAAGACATGAGACTAGAGGTTAAGGTGGCCTATGCTGTTTTGAAGGACCGTCTTGAATTATCTTTGAGTAGGGGCTGGATAGATGAAGAAGGTTCTATCTACTTGATTTACTCTAACTCAAAATTGATGGAACTTTTAGGCTGTTCAAAGTCAAAACTCTTATCGATTAAGAAATCACTGCGAGACTATGGTTTGATTGAGGAAGTCCAACAGTCATCAAGTGAAAAAGGACGGCTCGCAAACAAGATTTATCTTGGTGAGTTGGAACATGAACCTACCCTCGTGTCAAATTCAGACGGGGGTAGTGTTAAAAAAACACGGGGCCAGTCTCAAAAACAGACAGGCCCCGTCTTAATTTCAGCCCCTAGTGAGACTGAAGATAGTGAGACTAATAGTAGTGAGACTGAATTTCCTTCAGAGGATGAGGAGGAGATTAGGCTTACTCGCAAGGTTGAAAAAATGAGCCCTTATGATAAAGACTACATTTGGGGACTGGTTCATGACCAGTTTAGGCAAGAAGGTTTTTCTAGGAATGCTGCTGAATTTGTGATGAGGCACTTTGATGACCGCTACCAGTATGCTTTGGAGAACATGAGATTTGCCAGAACGGCAGAGGTTATAGCTGAGTATGTCTTTAATGGGATTCTGGCAGAGTGGAACAAGAAACGTAGGCAGGAACAGGAGAGGAGGTGAGGATCATGTGGTGGAAAACCTTACTAGGCATGTGGGTACTTTCCCTTATCGTGCTAGCGATTGAGTTCAAAAACGCTCCAGAAATGGATGACCATATCTAACCAAGACTTTACGAGGAGTAAGGTCTTTTTGATGCACGAAAGGAGAAACAGATGAAATTTTTTGATTGTTTTGCAGGGATTGGAGGCTTTCGCTTAGGCATGGAAAGTCAAGGTCATACCTGCATTGGTTTTTGCGAAATTGACAAATTCGCTAGAAGGTCTTATCAGGCCATTCACGACACGAAAGGAGAACTAGAATACCATGACATTACCCAAATCACAGATGGCCAACTCAGGAAACTCCGAGGACAAGTGGACGTCCTCTGTGGGGGCTTTCCTTGCCAGGCCTTTTCTCTCGCAGGACGACGATTGGGATTTGAGGACACTAGAGGCATTCTCTTCTTTGAGCTTGCTCGATGTGCCAAGGAAATTCAACCATCTTATCTATTTTTTGAGAACGTCAAGGGGTTACTCAGTCACGACCAGGGACGGACGTACGCCACAATCCTCAATACGCTGGATGAATTGGGGTATCATGTCGAATGGCAAGTGCTTAACAGTAAAGATTTCGGCCTTCCCCAAAACAGGGAGCGGGTCTTTCTTATCGGACATTCTCGAAAGCGAAGTTTCCGACCAATATTTCCTCTCCGAGAACAAGGTGGCCCAGCTCATCTTGACCGACTAGGTAATGTTAATCCGTCTGGAAAGGGGATGAGTGGGGAGGTCTATCTGGCAACAGGTCTATCACCGACCTTAACCGTAAACAAGGGGGAAGGGGTTAAGATTGCCATACCCGTTCTATCACCTGATAGACTTACTAAACGACAGAATGGCAGACGGTTCAAAGCTAATCAAGACCCCATGTTTACCCTAACGGCTCAAGATAGGCATGGGGTTCTAGTGGCTGGCAACTTGCCAACAACTTATTCCCAGTCAGGACGGGTTTATGATGTGACAGGCTTATCACCGACCTTAACCACCATGCAAGGTGGAGACAAAGTTCCCAAAGTCCTGTTTCGCCAAGAAGCTCCACACTTGAAAATCCGTGAGGCCACCAAGCTAGGCTATGCCAAGGCGGAAGTTGGTGATTCAGTTAACCTGTCTTATCCCAAGTCTAACTCTAAACGTGGACGGGTAGGCAAGGAAATGGCTAATACGCTAACGACCAGCTCCCAACAAGGGGTGGTTGTCGCAGCCCTGGAATACCACAAAGACAAATGGTTTGAGGTGACAGGCTTCTTGGTTGGCGATAAACTTTATCGCCTGAGAATCCGAAAGCTCACACCTAGAGAGTGCTTTCGCCTCCAAGGGTTTCCAGACTGGGCATTTGACCGAGCAGAGGCCGTTTCAAGCAAGAGCCAACTCTACAAACAGGCTGGAAACAGCGTATCAGTCCCTGTTATCGCAGCCATCGCAGGAGAATTAAAGAAATTGGAGGAAAATACTCATGAAACGACTACATAAAACATCCATCTTGAACTGTTCAGACTTGGACCAAGTTATTCATCAGGCAGAGGTGGAGCGACTGACAGAGAGCCTCTTTTCCTTGCCAAATTATGACTGTGAGTTTCTAGTCACCTTTGAGGACGACTACCACAAGGAGATGAACTATCCTCTCTTTTACGAATCCAATCTCCATCGGATCTTTGAGTTTTTGGAAGAGAGGGACATCAAAAACGAAGTGGATAGTTTCCTGACAGATGATGGGGATTTGGCCTTTAGAGCCTATGGGCAACATTACACCCATCAAGGTAAAGACGGTATTCTGACGAGTTTAGTGACGGTTAAGTGCTTTAGTGAGGGCAGGGTTCCTGTCAATATGGCCAGGCTCCTTAGTGGATTTGTGATGGAAGACCTGACCAAAGGTAAGGAGGTTGTGACATGCGACTCTATCTAGGTAAGTACCAAGAACGCCACCAGTCTTTGGTTGAAACCTTAGACCAATATGGGATTGCTTATGAGCTGGTGGACTTTGACCAACTGAAGAAAGCAGACCTATTGGAATGGTTGCGGTTGTCTCCAGACTGTTTTGACTTTCTAACCCCAACCTGTCTCATTTACAAACGCAGGGATAATCTCCCCTTTTCTCGATTTGTTGACATCATCTGGGATAATAGGGCACGAAGCCTTCGTTTACCTCTGATTGTTGATAAGGGGCAGGTCTATCCTGATGTGACCCTAGAGGACTTGCCTGCCTTTCTTCCTCGTGAGATGAAAGAGGAAAAGCGTCGGGCTCTTAAATCCTTGTTGAGTGTTTAGGAGGGGCTATGGCGGAATTATTTTGGGAGAATGTTGCTCTCTTGTTGTCGGAAAAGGAAATGAGCTGGGCTGATTTGACACGGAAGATGTTTGCGGGGAGCTACCAGTACCCCAGCGAGTTCAATCGGCTCTATCAGAAAATCAGGCACTACAAGTCCACCTGTCAAATGCCTCAGACCAAGTGGGTGGAGAAAATTGTGCTGGTCTTGGAGGTAGACTATGAAGACTTATTTAGACGCTAGAATCTGGAAAATTGTAGGTCTCTATCTCTACCAGTATGTGAATACTGTATTAGTATCCCTGTATTTAGGAAACCAGCTATTCTTGTGGGAAGACCTTGTCCTTCAGCTCCTTTACTTGGCCAGTCTGATCTGGCTTTTGAATAAGTCTCCTCGGTCTATATCTGCTCAGTCAAGGCTCATTTGGTTGGTGACTTGTCTAGCTGGCATGTTTCTGATGTCAGTTCTTGTCGGGATTCTATGGCCAGTGACGTCTACCAATCAAACCAGCCTCATCTCAGTTCAAGCTCAACTACCTTTGGTGGTCTTTGTTCTCTTTTTGGTTAACGCTAGTCTGGTCGAAGAGTTGGTTTACCGTTGTTTCCTCTGGACACTCTTTCCAAAGCCTTATAACGCCTTACTGGTAACTAGTATCGTCTTTGTCTTGGCTCATCAGCCTAATAGTTTAGGGAGTTGGGTGGTCTATTGGAGTTTAGGACTTTGCCTTGGTTTCATGCGGTTAAAAACTGACCTATTAGGGGTAACAGGCCTCCATCTGATTTGGAATGGCCTGGTCTTACTAACTACTTTTCTGTGATAAAAAAGGCGAGGCAACTGGTTTAAGATAAGCCTATCCCTACAAAGAAAGGAGAAGCTATGTCTAGTGAACAACAGGAACGCCAAGCTTTTCAGTATTTAGAGAGAACTAGCCTCTTAACGCTGAGAACCTTTCTCAAGATTTTAGACTGGTCGATTAAACGCAGTCTTCATCAGGAAACGGCCTATAAAATTGGTCTTCAAACTTTGGCAGACTTGATCAAGACCCCATTTACCATTGATGGCATTGACTTAAAAACAGAACTCTTAGATAAGCCTGTAGATATTGAGAAGCTAAAAGAAATGTTGACTAAGGACAACTTGCCTTTGGCTATCGCTTTTCAAGACGATTATCTCTATTTTTACACCAAAGATAGGTCTCTCTTGGATACCCACCTAGACACCCTCCTCAAAGAACTGGTCAATGACCCAGATAAGCTCAAGGACTTGGTGACAGATAAGACCCTAGATGAAGAAATAGCCTTAGCTAAGGAAAGCATTGTTCTGAGTGAAGATTCTAGCGTCAAAACGAAAGAGATGGTGCTGTCATGACAAAAGCAAGACAAGTCGTTTTTATCATGATGGGTCTAGCTCTAGGTTATGTCTGTCATCGCTTGAGCCTTCTCTATGATGAGTTGGGTCACCTGCCTGTTCTTGAACGATGGACCTATCTCTTGATGGAAGGTCAAAATGTTTTTGCTGATGAACCTTGGAATTTCCACTTTACCCTTCACTCCAGCCTCTGGTTTCTATTTGGTCTTGGGGTAATGAGCTTAGCCTACCTCTACACGATGTCAGGAGCCAAGGTTTACCGAGAAGGTCAGGAATATGGTTCAGCTCGTTTTGGCACCAGACAAGAGAGTCAGGCCTTTGCCAGTAAAAATCCCTTTTTGGATACTCTACTGGCGAAGACCGTTCGGCTGACCCTCTTGGAGAAAAAAGCCCCTAAATATGACCGAAATAAGAATCTTGTGGTTATCGGCGGCTCTGGAGCAGGTAAGACATTTCGCTTTGTCAAACCCAATCTGATTCAAGCCAACTGTTCCAACATTGTCGTTGACCCCAAGGACCACCTGCCGCAAAAGACAGGGAAATTCTTCTTGAAGGCTGGCTACCAGATTAAGATTTTAGACCTGGTGTCTATGATGACAAGTAACGGTTTTAACCCTTTTCGCTATGTCGAAAATGAGAACGATTTGAACCGCCTTTTAACGGTCTATTTCAATAACACCAAGGGGAATGGGTCTCGCAGTGATCCCTTCTGGGACGAGGCGTCTATGACCTTGGTTCGGGCCATTGCCTCTTATCTAGTGGATTTTTACAACCCACCCAAGACCAGAGCGCAGCTGATTGAAGAAGCTCGCCTGTCCAAGAAAGAGAGGCAATCCCTCTATGCTAAGGAGAAACAAGATTTGGAAGACCGTCGCAAGAGAGGACGTTATCCCTCTTTTACGGAAATTTCCAAGTTGATTAAGCTCCTTCATAAGGCGGACGGGGCTGAAAAGAGTGTCCTAGAGGTCATGTTTGAGCGCTATGCCAAGACCTATGGGACTGAAAACTTTACCATGCGAAACTGGGCAGATTTTCAGAACTACAAGGACAAGACCTTGGATTCGGTCATTGCAGTGACGACTGCTAAATTTGCTCTTTTTAATATCCAGTCAGTCATTGACTTAACTAAGCTAGATACTATGGACATCAAAAGTTGGGGACGTCAGAAAACCATGGTTTATCTGGTAATCCCTGACAATGATTCTACATTTCGCTTCTTGTCCGCCCTCTTTTTCTCAACCGTCTTTTCCACCTTGACCAGACAGGCTGACGTAGAGTTTAAGGGAAAGCTCCCTATCCATGTGCGGGCTTACCTGGACGAGTTTGCGAACGTCGGGGAGCTTCCAGACTTTGCGGAATTGACCTCAACCGTTCGCTCCCGAAACATCAGCCTTGTTCCTATCTTACAAAACATTGCCCAACTCCAAGGTCTCTACAAGGAGAAAGATGCCTGGAAGACTATTTTAGGAAACTGTGATAGCCTGCTTTATTTGGGAGGTAATGACGAGGAGACCTTCAAGTTTATGTCGGCTCTCTTAGGCAAACAAACCATTGATGTCAGAAACACCAGTCGGTCCTTTGGCCAAACAGGGTCTGGGTCTCTTAGTCATCAAAAGATTGCCCGTGACCTCATGACACCAGACGAAGTAGGAAACATGGACCGTGGGGACTGCTTAGTCAGAATTGCCAATACGCCTGCTTTTTATGCCAAGAAGTATGACCCCTTCAAGCACCCCAACTGGCAGTATCTGGCAGATGAGGAAGGTG
>NZ_JBRUGW010000004.1:0-76264 GCF_053206505.1 Streptococcus fryi
GCATAACGTCCATCATAACCTGATCCAATATAAACAGTGTCAGCAGTCGCTCTAATAACATCTCCATATTGCTTCTCCAGTTCTGCTAGGGTTAAGCTGTCAATTTGCTCCTTGAAGGACATTTTTGATACCTTGCGGTCTAACCATTGCTGGTTGATTGTTTTAGTCCATCCCAAATCACTACGACTAGGAATGTCAAAGCTCTGTGTATCACTATTCCAAGACATTTTAGCCTGTCTCATGCCTTGATTGACCGCTTGGGCAAGACTATCGATGGCACTAAAAATCTTCGGAGAAGAGGCATGAAAAGCTCGGAGTTTGTCTAACTTCTCTTGTAGTTTTCGCTTAAGTTCTTGCTGGATATCAATTTGGCGGTCTAGGCTATTGAGCAGTGAGTAATTGGGCCGGTCACTGGCATACTCCAAATTCCAGAGCTTACGGTAACGAATAATAGTTTGCTCTGCCTTGGCAATCAAGTCAACCAACTGATCTTCGTGAAGACTTGTACTGTCAACCTCAGCCACATAGCGACTTGGAAGATCCGCCGTTGCCTGAGCTATCGCCTCATTGAGCAGGATACAAGCTCTGGTCAGCGGCATGAGTACCGTGCTAGCATAAGCTTTGGCAGAATCATAAGCATGACCAGATAAATCACTACTATTGTAAACAAAGTCATTCAAAGCTTTTTGTAAAGACATGTAGCCTTCTATTTGACGATTCAAGGTTGCTGTCGTACTGCTAGCTTGATGCTGTGAATTTTCCAAAAACATGGAAATACCCATCTTAGTTTTCTCCTCTCCCTCTTAGTCTATCTTTGAGTTCTTCTTGCTGTTGGTTGAATGCTCTCTGGCGATGAATATGATTATCTAGCTGTTCTTGTAGACCTCTACGAAACTGTCGTTGTTGCTCATCGTGCTGTTCTGCTAGATTTTGATAATAAGCCCAATCAGAACTATCTCTAAACAAAGAGCTCACCTCTTCAAAATATGCTGAAGCATGTCTTGAAACCGCATCATATTCTTCTGACAGGGTCTGAAGGTGATTCTTCTCCCTTGCCAGTTGCTCCTCTGCTTGAACCAAGTCCTTTTCAAGTTTATCTGTGTCTTTCCTAGTCATTCAAAGAAAACCTCCTCGCCTCATCACTAATTCGAGAAAGTTGGACAGACAGTTGCTTATCCATGGCTTGGAATGCACTGGATAAATTCTGGATGTTGTTGGACATGGCTGTGATGACCTCAACCATAACTGTTGCCGTTGTTTGAGCGAGGTCAATGGCAGAGCTAGCAGTAGTATTTCCTGCAATAGTGGATTGACTATCTTTAGTAATGACATACCCACTGGAAATAGTAGTTGTAGCATTAGCAAGAGCTGTTGCTCGTTGACTGGCTTGAGCTATATTGTTTTTTAATTCAACCATACCGAATCCTTTGAAATATCTCGTTTTATTGAGTTAACTCTATCATATTTCACGATTTTTTCAATATCGTCTGATAACGTGATGCATACATGGGTTTAGTTTTTATAACTAATAATTGCAATAAATACCATTAAAGAAGCATTCAAAACTAAAACATAGGCTCACAAAAGCGTGAAACTCTGTTTTAGTTTTCCAAGAAAACATTTTGACTCATAACTATTGTCAATGAAAACTCGGTTTTTCTTGGTCCTTTTTGAAACTTTCCTGACATTTCTGAAAAAAGTGTCCGATGATCTCCGAACATTCTCAATAAAGTAGGCATTTCAAAGTTGTTTTATGAGGTTCTACATCATTCCTCAATCACAGCTATCAATCATAAAGCCCTCAACAGATAATTAATCTGCTGAGAGCCTCTTATCATTTTATCAAATCATGCTATTGCTTACGACCACAAAAGTTGGTGGTAAAGGTCAACATAGGCATGACTGGCAGTATCCCAAGAGAAATCTCTTGTCATGGCTTGCCATTGAAGAGATGCCCAAACATCTTTGCGATGGTGGTAAAGGTCAAGTGCCTTCGTTAAGGTCTCCATCATCCAGAAACCTGAGAAGTTATTGAAAGCAAATCCTGTACCTGAACCGTCATATTCATTGTAAGCACTAACTGTATCTCTAAGTCCACCAACCTCATGCACCAAGGGTAGCGTTCCGTATCTCATAGCCATCATCTGCGAGAGCCCACATGGTTCAAAGGCTGACGGCATCAAGAAAATATCTGCCGCTGCATATATTTGTTGTGCCAAACCTAAATCAAAGGTGATATTGGCTGAAACTTTATCTCTGAATACTTCGCCAAACCATGAAAAAGCATTCTCATAAGCAGGATACCCTGTCCCTAAAATCACAATCTGAACATCCATTTGAACCATATGCGTCAGCTCGTTGACCACTAAGTCAAAACCTTTCTGGTCTGTCAAACGAGAGACAACACCAATCATAGGAACATCGACCCTCTGTGGCAAACCTAATCTCTCCTGTAAGGCTAGTTTATTTTGGGTTTTACCGGATAAGTCATGGGCATTAAAATGATATGGCAGATGGTTATCTGTCTCTGGATTGAGTAAATCAGTATCAATACCATTAACAATCCCTGATATTTTACCCGATTCCATTCGCATGACATGGTCAAGTCCCTTGCCAAATTCTGGTGTCATGATTTCACGCGCATAACTTGGGGAAACAGTCGTCACCCTATCTGCATAAAGAGTCGCTGCCTTCATCCAATTAAGGCATCCATTCCAACGAAGGGTCCCATCATTGTATCGCTCCATACCAACACCAAACAAGTCACCCAACATGCCCGGATCAAACTGACCTTGGAATTCAATATTATGAATGGTAAAGACTGTCTTGATATAACGATAGGCTTCAATCCAATGGTATTTTTCTTTTAATAAGAAGGGAATCATGGCTGTATGGTAATCATGCACATGTAAAACATCTGGAATAAAGTCTATTTTTTCCATCATCTCCAGGGCAGCCAATTGGAAGAAGGCAAAACGCTCACCATCATCCCAATCGCCATAAACCTTGCCCCTAAAGAAATAATCACGGTTATCTACAAAATAGAAGGTTACGCCATCACGATAGGCACGCTTGACACCCACATACTGATGACGCCAACCAACGTTGATAAAGAAATAGAAGAGGTCTTCCATCTCACCACCAAATTTGGCGTCAACAACATCATAGTAAGGTAAAATAACCCGTACATCGTGACCTGACTTCACTAGAGATTTTGGTAAAGCACCAATCACATCTCCCAAGCCACCCGTCTTAGCAAAAGGTGCTCCTTCTGCTGCTACAAATAAGATTTTCATTGAATGATATCTCCAGTAATTTTCTGTCCTTTACCGATAACGATAGGTTTTTCAAGATTACCACGAATGGTCACTCCAGCAGGAATTGTTACCGTCTTGTCGATAATCGCATACTCAACAGTGGCTCCTTCTTCGATAGTTACTTTTGGGAAGATTACTGAATGGGATACTTTGGCTCCTTCTTTGACATGACAACTACGAGACACGATAGAATGTTCAACTGTACCTGTAATAATACTACCAGAGGCGAATTGTGAGTTGTTCACAACAGATTTCTCATCAAAGTAAGTTGATTCTTCATTTTTTACCTTAGTAAACACTCTCTGATTTGAATAGAGGAGAGATTGGAACTTGTTGCGATCAAGCATATCCATATTGGCATCATAATATGATTTGACAGAATAGATATTTGACAAGTAGCCCGTATATTCAAAAGCTAAGGCACGCTCTTCAATGATTAACTCTCTTAACAAGAAACGGATTTTTCTTGGGTCATCTTTCTTAGCTTCTTCCTCTAATTTTGAGATTAACCAAGGTGTATCAACGACATACATATCGGCAGACATTGGGATAAGTTCATCTGTGCAATCTTCATAACTATGTTTACCAATAACGACATCAGTTTCATCAATTTGTAAAATGTCATTGGCTCCAGAGACACTTTTTTTAGGTAATTTCTTATAAACGACAGTTATCGGTTTTTTATTGGCATTGTGAAGATGGATGACTTGCTCAAGATTGATATTACATAGAATATCACAACTCATATAAACCGTCTGATCGCTCCCAGAACGTTTTAAATAGGTCAAAATTTGGTTGTAGTAGTCTTCATCAGCTATTTCATGCGTTTGGTCTGTGTTATAAAAACCAAGATAATAATGGCTCAAAAGCGTATGAAGTCCCCATTCACGACCACTGCGGATATGGTCAAAAATGGAACGAATATTTTGCCCACGGAAGATACCATAAACACTACGAATACCGGCATTGGCTAAGCTCGACAATTGGAAGTCTATCAAGCGATATTTGCCATCAAAAGGTAAATTGGCTAATGGACGGTTGTCTGTCAGACTTTCCATGTCAGGAAAGCCAATCGCATTCCCTAAAATCGCAGAGTATTTATCACTTTTCATCTTGAGCCCTCACTTTTTCATTATATCCGATAACCTGAACTTCTTCTGTCCCATCAATGACAACATCATCTCCAATAACTGCACCTTCTCCAATGATAGCACGTGTTATTTTTGCATTTTTTCCAATCTTGGCACCGCTCATGATGAAGCTATCTTTGATTTCGGCACCAACCTCAATCTTAACATTAGTTGACAAAATCGAATGGTCTACGGTTCCTTCAACCATACAGCCGTCAACAACCAGCGAATCTTTGACGCTTGCAGTATCAGAAATGAAATTTGGCGGAGCAATGACGTTTTTAGAGTAAATCTTCCACGAACGGTCACGGCTATCTAATGCATTGTCAACATCAATGTACTCCATGTTAGCTTCCCAAAGAGACTCGATAGTCCCTACGTCTTTCCAATAGCCATTGAAATTATAAGTATACACACGTTCACCACTTTGAATATAGGCTGGGATAACGTGCGAGCCAAAGTCTGACATATCAACACCGTTTTTATCTGCATCAACAAGTAATTCTCTCAAACGTGCCCAGTTGAAAATGTAAATCCCCATGGATGCCTTGGTTGATTTCGGATTAGCTGGTTTTTCCTCAAACTCAACAATACGGTCATTGGTATCAGTATTCATGATACCAAATCGACTTGCCTCTTTTAATGGTACATCAATAACGGCAACTGTCAAACTTGCCATATTATCCTTGTGGGTCTGAAGCATATGATCATAGTCCATTTTGTAAATATGGTCCCCTGATAAAATGAGAACATATTCTGGATTAATGCTGTCAATATAGTCAATGTTTTGGTAAATGGCATGACTTGTTCCTAAGAACCAGCGATTGCCTTCACTAGCTGAATATGGTTGAAGAATGGTTGCTCCAGAGTCAATACCATCAAGTCCCCAAGCCGAGCCATTGCCGATATGGCTATTCAAGGCTAAAGGCTGGTACTGTGTAATCACACCGACATTGTGGATACCAGAGTTGGCACAGTTAGAAAGGGCAAAATCAATAATACGATAACGGCCGCCAAACTGAACAGCTGGCTTTGCAATACTTTGGGTTAATTTCCCAAGACGGGTACCTTGTCCACCCGCAAGAACAAGTGCTAACATCTCATTTTTCATAGGATATCCTTCTTTTTATTTTTAAGCTCTGTTAGTGATAAGTTGTCATATTAAGAAGACATAAATCAAAATGCATCAAACCTTTACTTCTTAAGTCGACGTTTTAATTTCCAGATACTTGCACCCATTGCTGGTAGTGTGAAACTTAGTGTATTCTCATAGTGCTTCCATAAACCAGGTTGTGTCTTAGTGACTGGGTTAGTATCTTTCCAAACACCACCGAATTCTTCCATTTCGGTATTGAGAACTTCCTCATAAATACCCGCTACAGGCAAACCAATTGTAAAGTTATGACGCTCTACTGGTGTCATATTGAAAACACAAAGGAGAAATTCACCTTTGGCTGTTTGACGGATAAAGGAAAGGACTGTCTCTGCCTTATTATCTGCGTCAATAATTTCAATGCCATCATAGCTATCATCAATTGTCCAAAGGGCCTTATGTTCTTTGTAAAAACGATTGAGGTGGGTTGTAAATGCCTGCATCTTTTGATTGAGTGGGTCTTCTAAGTTACACCATTCTAATTCATGATCAGATTTCCATTCTAAGAATTGACCAAACTCACCACCCATGAAAAGTAATTTTTTACCAGGATGGCAGATTTGATAGGTATAGAGATTTCTTAGGCTGGCAAATTGATTGTAACGGTCCCCCCACATCTTATGCATCATGCTCTTCTTGCCATGCACAACTTCGTCATGCGAGAATGGCAGGACAAAATTTTCTGCAAAAACATACATGAAACTAAAGGTAACCAAGTTAAAATCATATTGACGATAGACAGGATCTGTCTCGTAAAATCTGAGAATATCATTCATCCAGCCCATGTTCCATTTGTAATCAAAGCCTAGATTTTCCAATGGGGAGGCTGTAGTGATTGGTGTGCTAGCTGTTGACTCTTCAGCAATCATCATCACATCAGGGTGATAATGTTTAACAACTCCATTTAAACGCTGGAGGAAATGATATCCTTCATAATTACGATTACCACCATCACAATTTGGCGTCCATGGGCCTTCATCATAATCAAGATAAAGCATATTACTAACAGCGTCCACACGAATACCATCAATATGGAACTGTTCTATCCAGTATAAAGCACTCGATAGCAAGAAGGACTGAACCTGATGTTTGCCAAGATCAAAGTTCAAAGCTCCCCAACGATAATTGTGGGCACGATGATGATCTTGGTATTCAAATGTTGGTGTACCATCAAAATAAGCTAAAGCATCATCATTGATAGTGAAATGACCAGGTACCCAGTCCACAATAACTCCAATATTATTTAAATGGCATGCTTCAACGAAATCTTGAAATTGTTCTGGAGTACCATAAGTATGTTCAAAGGCAAAATAACCCATAAGCTGATAGCCCCAACTTGGGCCATAAGGGTGTGCCATCAAGGGTAGAAACTCGATATGGGTATATTGTTTTTCAACAACATAAGGAATCAAGTCATCTTTTAATTCCTTAAAAGTCATCGGCTGACCATCTGGACGTTTTTTCCACGAACCTGCGTGTACCTCATAAATATTGACAGGACGTGACTTAAACCCAAACCTTTTCCGACGTCCCATCCAGAGACCATCTTTCCATTTGCGCTCTGAATGACCGAGTAAGATAGCACCTGTGTTTGGTCTTTTTTCAAGGAAACGCGCAAATGGATCGGTCTTTTCAACAACATGACCTCCTTGACGTCTGATACGGTATTTATAAACTTGTCCTACTTGAGCATATGGTGAGAAAGCCTCCCAGACACCTGATTCATGACGTGTCATTGCTAAGGGAAATTCCGACCAACCTGTAAAATCCCCAATGACCTCAACAAATTCAGCATTTGGTGCCCAAACTCTAAACACAAAACCATCTTGACCATCATTATTAAATGGGTGAGCTCCAAGGTAATTTTGAGCATGGAAATTTTCTCCTGTTCCAAATGTCCATAACGCTTCTTCGATATTCATTAAACCACTCCTCCTAAATAGTAAGCGAATTCAATCTGCGGAATTTTCAGATTATTTATCTTTGAAAACCACCTTTTTAGCAAGATATCTAGTCAACAACAGACTATATACACATTTGATAAGCAAGCAATAAAACTGTTCTAAACAAAAATAACCTAAGGAAATCCCTAGGTTATGATCTTTGTCAAGGTACATTTTTATATCGTTTCTGTAAATCAAGACTGATTTTTGAAAACGCTTATCTATATTTAAAATTATACCATACAAAAAGTATTATGTCATGTTGATTATAATATTTTTTTCATTTTTATTGAAAGTAATGGTGTAAGTATTTCCATCTGTTATCTCAAAACTGACAGCCCCCGTACCTGGGGTTCCTTCGGTAATAAAAACATGCTGTCTAATTTTTTCAAAACTGTCATAAGAAAAGGCAGGATCAAATCGCTTTAATCGAATCAGTCGCTTAATGCGCTCAATACTTGAACGGTATTTTGTGACCAAATGCCAATCAACCTGATTGACTGAATCCGGAGCGTTGTAAGAATTCATAGCACGTTCCTTATCATCGTGTGTCAATTCCCCGTCTTCACCAGTGGCAAAACGTTTCGTTCTGAAAAACTCCTGTCCAAGTTGCATAAAACAGATGCCCTGAGCTAATAAATTAATTCCTGTTGCCAGTTCAACCCGTTTAATATGCTCTTCTTCACTGTCTTCTGGATGCAATTCCCAAAGTAAATCATTCAAATTATAATTATCGTGTGCCTCAACATAATTGACAACTTGATCTGGACTAAGGTAATAGCTTAATTCATCACTCCCCAAGATACTTTTGGCAACCTTATCCTCAGTATCTTGTCCAGAGACAAAGCCCCTGTCAAAATGCCCGTAGACTTCTGCTCCTTTAACAGCATTCCTCTGATCGTCATTGAAAAAACCAATTCTAGGCATTTGATAGGCATTACCTTTTTTAGCCTTCTGTTCTGGAGAAAGACCAGTTCCCATATCCCAACCTTCTCCATACATTAAAATACGAGGATCAATCTCATCTAATCGCTGTCTAATCAAATTCATCGTTTCAACATCATGAATACCCATTAGGTCAAAACGGAAACCATCAATATTATATTCCTCGACCCAATAAACAATGGAATCGATCATATATTTTCGAAACATTTCTTTTTCACTAGCCGTTTCATTACCAACACCTGTTCCATTTTGGAAAGAGCCATCTGGATTCATACGGTAATAATAATCTGGAACAGCCAACTGGAATGCGGAGTCTTTATTGGAATAGGTGTGATTGTAGACAACATCCATGATAACACCAATTCCCGCATCATGATAAGCTTGTATCACTTGTTTTAACTCTAATATACGAGCAACTGGGTTATGAGGATTACTCGAAAAACTGGCTTCTGGCACATTATAATTTTCAGGATCATATCCCCAATTATAAGCATAATCACCATTATCATCAAAGGTTTGATGATGATCAAAAATAGGTTGCAACTGAATGTGACTAACCCCTAAAGATTTGATATAGTCAAATCCTGTGGCATCACCATTGGCATTAGTTGTCCCTTCTTCAATCATACCAAGGAATTTGCCTCTCTTGTCAAGACTAACACCTGAGGTCTCAGATTTTGAAAAATCTCTGACATGTAACTCTAAAATGACAGATTGATTTGGATTGGCCAAACGCCATTTTGCATCTTTACCATGAGATACCTTGAATCCCTCGGGTTGTCGATCTTTTTCAGCTATGATAACTGAACGTCTACCATCTGCTGTCGTCGCAATAGAGTAAGGGTCTCTCGTGTGTCTGAAAGTTCTTTTTCGGTAATAAACACGATAGCGATAGGCTTGATAGTTGTAATCTCCTAACAGACTTATTTCCCATAAGCCAATCGTGTTTTCGGCATGGTTATCTGGGTTAACATGTTCACCTCTGACCATAGGAATTACCTGTTGCACACTAGCCTTGTCATCTGTCGAGGCATACAAGATCAATTCTACACGTTCTGCTGTCGGTGCCCAAAGGCGAAAATCTGTTTTTTCTTCACTATATTGATAACCAAGCCAACCTGTGAATCCCCATTTTTTATCAAACATTTTACTATTTGTCGCCATATCAAATGCGTGAACATGACGGCTAGCATAGTGAAGACTAGCTACGGCAGCTTGTCGTGAATGATAGACTAACGGATCCCCATCAACCACCCAAACCTCTGATTTAGGAACACCATAAGGTCTGTTTATGGTATATTCTAAACTCTTTTTACTCCAATCACGGTTTTTAACTAGAAAAAAGGCTTGTCCAACAAAATAATCAGCTGGAAAGGTCAGATTTGCAACTACTCCAAAGCTATCAAAGCGTAAAAAACAAGCTTCTTCTCCTAATTTCCCTTCTTGCCATTGCCAAATATTCAAATCAAAATAATTACTATATTTACTATGAAAATGCACAATTACCGCATTATCCATCTTTTTTTCCTTCCCTCTTCTTACTCTACCTCTCGTCCTCTGCCTGATAGCTCTGTTCAAAATCATCAACTTCATTACTAAACTGCTTTGCCATCTCTATTAGTTGTATTTCTTCTGGTGATAGACTCATGGCATCATCTGATATTTCATCCGTGTTCGCATAAAATGTAATGTGATTTTTTAAATTTTCCAAACGAATCGGTGCATCTCCACCATATTCCCCGTCTAAGTTAATCATCATGCGGCTTGGACCTAAAGGCTCAATCGTCAGATGACTTGTTTTAATATAAACCACACGATGATCTGTAATATGTTTACCACTTTGAATCAAACGAATCAGATGAATAATCTCAAATAAACTATCCGTTGTCACTAAAATCAAGGTGAAATTACCATCATCAAGTTTAGCATCGGGTGCAATGGTTTCAAATCCACCAACAGAATTTGTCAAGGCAACAAAGATCATTGAGGCATCACCTTCAAAAACACCACCATCGTAGGTCACCCTTACAGGAACATTCTTTATCTGAGGTAGTAACTCGACTCCTTTGACTAAATAAGCCAAATACCCAAAAATAGTTTTTAACTGACTAGGCACATTATAGGTCACCTCTGTCAAACTTCCTGCTGCAGCAATATTGATAAAATAGACATCATCATTTGCTTTACCAATGTCCATTTGAACCATTTGTTGACGTCCAATCAATTTCGCTGCTTCTACTGGATTATTTCTAGGTATCTTAAGGGCTCTGGCAAAATCATTAGTCGTTCCTGTGGGGATAACAGCCATCTGCGGTCTCTTCTCAAGAGGAGCAAGGCCATTAACGACTTCATTTATTGTGCCATCACCACCTGCTGCAACAATAAGATCAAATCCCGCTAGTCCTGCTCGTCTTGCTTCATTTTTGGCTGAATGTAAAGCCGGGGTCGTTTGGAAGGTACTCGTCTCATACCCAAATCCCTCTAGGATATCCAGTACTTCTGCCACTTTTTTTTTCATGATTTCTTGACCTGAAGTCGGGTTATAAATCAATCGTGCTCTTTTTTGATAATCAGACATTACCCCTTCCTTTCTAATGCTACTAGCCAAGTTTCATCTTTTATGTCAATGCCAAGTTCTTGTGCTTTAGACAGCTTACTACCAGCATCAGCTCCAGCAATAACCAAGTCGGTTTTTTTAGAAACACTACCTGTTACCTTAGCTCCTAAGGCTAATAGTTTTTCCTTAGCTTCTTGACGCGTCAACTGCTCTAATTTACCTGTTAGGACAACTGTTTTCCCCGATAACAGAGCATTTTCTTTTACTTGCTGACCAAGATAAGTCAAGTTAACACCATACTGGTCTAATTCTTTTATCAGTTCCTGAGCTCCTTCTGTATCAAAATAAGCTCTAACAGATGTTGCAATAACCTTACCTAGTCCTTCAATACTAGCAATAACGTCTGTATCTGCTTTAGCTAAATCCTTTAGGTGACCAAATTTTTCTAATAAGAGACGACTTGCCTTACTACCAACATGTCGGATACCTAAGCCAAAAAGCAATTTTTCAGCAGAATTTTGCTTGGAACGTTGAATGGCTTGATATAACTTTTCAGCAGATTTTTCCTTGAATCCGTCTAAGGTTAATAAATCTTCGATACTCAAGCGGTAAATATCAGCAACATCATGAATCAATTTCCCTTTGAATAATTTCTCAACAATAGAAGCACCTAATCCGTTGATATTCATAGCATCTCGGCTTGCAAAATGCTCCAAACTCCGTTGAATGAGACTTGGACATTGTGGGTTAATACACCTCAACGCAACTTCGTCTTCAAAGTGGACAAGTGTCTCTTGACAAGACGGACAATGGGTTGGAATAGGCATTACTTCTTGATGATGACGCTTATCCATGACCACTTTTAAAACGGCAGGGATAATGTCTCCAGCTTTATACACCACAACAGTATCACCAATACGAATGTCTTTATCTTTGATGTAATCCACATTGTGCAAGGTTGCACGACTAACCATTGTTCCAGCCAACTGAACAGGGCTTAAATTTGCTGTCGGAGTGACGACCCCTGTTCGACCAACTGTCCAGTCCACTGACAGAATCTCTGCCTCTTTTTCTTCTGCTGGAAATTTATAAGCAACAGCCCAACGGGGTGCTTTGACAGTAAAGCCTAATTCTTCTTGCATGGCAAGACTATCAACCTTAATTACAATCCCATCAATATCGTAAGGCAAGTCAGCTCTTACTTTATCAATCTTTTGAATAAAGTCCCAAATCTCAGTCATATCTGATGACAATAAATGAGTCTGATTGACTGCAAAGCCTAATTCAGCCAAATGAGACAAGACCTCTGATTGCAGCAAGCGATCGGTCACGCCAGCCTCTTGGTACAAAAAGGTCGCCAGTTGACGTTTTGCGACAACACCGGTATCTAGTTGGCGCAAAGTACCTGCTGCTGCATTTCTTGGATTAGCAAATTCAGCCTCACCATTTTCACGTCGCTCTGCATTGATACGGTCAAAAGATGCTTTAGGAAGATAAGCCTCTCCTCTGACAGTGATTGTGACATCATCAGGCAAGGTCAAAGGAACATCTTTAATACGTTTGATGTTCTCTGTAATATTCTCACCAATAGTCCCATCACCACGCGTTGCTCCAACTTGTAATCGCCCATCTACATAAGACAATGAAATAGATAAGCCATCAATTTTTAGCTCCGCTAAATAAGTGGCATCTGGAAATACCGACTTCACTTTTCGATCAAAATCATTCAGTTCTTCACGTGAAAAAGCATCCTGTAAAGAATATAAGGGATACTCATGCTGATATTTGCTAAATCCGTCTAAAACAAGACCTCCCACACGATGTGTAGGGCTATCTACTTGAACAAGATCCGGATAAGCTGTTTCTAAGTCAACCAATTTTCGGTACAATTTATCATAGTCCGCATCTGAAATACTTGGATTATCCTTAGTGTAGTAATCATCTGCATACTGGTTGAGACGAGCAACCAACTCTTTCATTTGTCTTTCCATACCTACTATTTTACCATAAAATCAAAAGAAGAGGGAGCGAGACAACAATCCTGATTTCATTGAAATCAATTTTGTCGTCCCACTCCACTCCCGTAAGATTAATGATATAGAGTAGTCCATTATCTATACTCATTTTATACTTGTAGTCGAAAACTGTATCAAGTAACGATTACTCAATTGACTCAAAGTATGAGGTTATCTGATCCAACCTCTCACTCAAAATACTGTTATAACCAATAACCATTATCAGTGGTACATCAGAAATCCACACGTTTAGCTAAATGTTCTATCAAAAGGCTACCAATTAAAAGAGAGGCTAATTCCCCACTAAATAAAGTAAACCAAGTCCACACTATAGGTGCTTCAAATAGAATATAAAGTTCAATAGCAATGGTTAGCATACTTGCTGCAAAAAAGAAAGCAAAGTAAAAATAAGCCTTATTGAAAATACCTAATCGTTCATTTAGATAGGGACTAAAAAGCTTAACACCTAACCATACGAACACCAAAGTTGACAAACCTCCAACAACAACATCAATCATCCCAAAGCTATAAAAATTGGCAATCATACAACCAATCGTCACTGCTATCAGGTACTTAGGATGGCGAAACGCTAAAAAGTTAAGCATTTCGGATACCCTAAACTGCAAAGGCCCAAAGCTAATAGCATTTAGAGGCGGGACAACGGTTAGGACAACATAGATTGCTGCCACTAGAGCCAGTTGAATGTAGTCACGAACGGTAAACTGTTTCATCATATTTTTCTCCTTTGACGGTCACTGCCGTTTATAATATGCTTGGCGAAAGGAAAACTAAGCACCAAGGGTTGATTAACAACCCGTTTAGTATAACACAAGATAGAAAAGTTGCCAACTCATTTTCTATCTTGCCACAAAAATAGCACTTTTTTGGTATAATGGCATTATGAAAACTATTAAACACTTTTTAAACAATGAGATTATAAAGTATATTATTGCTGGCGTTCTGGCTACCTTAGTCTATTTAGTTATCAGATTAGGACTTTATCCAGTCTTAAATAATGCCACTGCAGCATCTATAGTCGCTAATATTTCGGCTATTTGTTTTGCCTTTATTACCAATGATCGATACGTTTTTAGGCAAGACAGGCATGGCTGGCAAGAACGCTTTACCAAATTCTTCATTGCTCGTCTTGCGACCTTAGCATTAGACTTTTTACTCGCATTTTTCTTGGTTGATACATTCCCTAATATCATAGGACAATTCGTCAACGGGAATTTAAATAAGGTCAACAGTATCGTCACCATTATTAGTCAAGTCCTAATCTTTGTTGGGAACTATATCATTAGTAAATACCTCGTTTTTAACAAAGAAACCAATCATTAAGAACACTTTAAAAAGAGGTTCTGGGCAAAAAGCTCAGCACCTCTTTTCCACAGTCATCATACAACCGATAGTGACGGTCAGCTACTACCTCATTGATGCGATTGCTGCTTCAAGAAGTTCAATCTGTTTAATCGTTTGTTCTGCTGTTACAACACTAGGAGCACCATTTACAATCGTGTCATATAATCTCTGATAAACCCTACTATAGTCACCTAGCACTGTTGGTATAGATTCTTTGATGAATTGCCCATTTTCATCTGTTCGCGTTAAAACACCATAATGCTCAGGCAAATCTTGACCGAAATCAGCATTATTTGGCATATAAAATGCTTTTAGATGTTCCTCCTGACGATCTTTAGATGATTTCACAAAAACTCCCTGTTTACCGTAGACAACAAAACTAGGGCGTTCAAGCAATCTAAAATAACTCGATTTAACCGATATTTTCAAACCATCATAATATAAATCAATATCAAAATAATCATTCATACGGTTTTGACCAAGTAAGGCACGGACATCAAAATGCACATCATCTGGCATGCCCCAATAAGAGTTGACTTGGTCCAAGGTATGACAAGCATGACTATAGACAAAACTCGTTGCTAACGAAAAGTCACGCTCTTGTTCTGGAACTTCTGGTCGAAAATAATCAAAGTGCATTTCTACTTCAAAAACATCACCTAGTTGTCCACTTTCAATCACTTTTTGAACTGTCAAAAAATCAGAATCATAGCGACGATTTTGATAACACTGTAAGACTAACCCCTTTTCTTGTGCCAAAGCAAATAATTCCCTAGCTTCATCAGCTGTTGCCACAAAAGGTTTTTCACATAAAACATGTTTGCCATGCAAAAGAGCTTGTTTGATATAAGCATAGTGGAACTCCAGAACTGTGGAAATCACAATCAAATCAATTTCTGGATCCATCATGACATCATCCACTTTGGTTGTATAAGAAACTCCCTCCACTTTTTCCCATATCTCATGCGATAAACGAGGCGAATAAATCGTCTTAATCCGATACAGTTCAGGCAATTTCTGGACAAAGGGAATATGGTAGCGATTGGCACTCTTGCCGTTACCAATATAAGCGATAGTTAGCATATTTATTCCTTTCTTGATATAAAAAGTGGCTACAATGAGCCACCGTTAAACATTACATTTTTTCTTCTAAGGTCACATCTGGATATTTGTCAGCAAACCAACGAAGGGCAAAATCATTTTCAAATAGGAAAACAGGTTGGTCAAATCTATCTTTCGCTAATATATTACGGCTTGAACTCATACGTTCATCAAGGTCTTCAGGTTTAATCCAACGAACCGTCTTTTTACCCATCGGTGTCATGACAACTTCAGCATTGTACTCGCCTTCCATACGGTGTTTGAATACCTCAAACTGAAGTTGACCAACAGCACCAAGCATATATTCACCTGTTTGATAATTAGTATAAAGCTGAATAGCTCCTTCTTGCACCAATTGTTCGATCCCTTTATGGAATGATTTTTGTTTCATGACATTCTTAGCAGATACTTTCATGAAAATTTCCGGGGTAAAGGTTGGAAGTGGTTCAAACTCATATTTGTTCTTACCAACGGTCAGAGTATCTCCAACTTGATACGTCCCTGTGTCATAGACACCGATGATGTCACCTGCAACAGCATTTTCAACATTTTCACGACTTTCTGCCATAAATTGCGTGACATTGGATAACTTAACACCTTTACCAGTACGAGGTAAATTGACACCCATACCACGTTCAAATTCACCCGAAACAACACGAACAAAGGCAATTCTATCACGGTGACGAGGGTCCATATTAGCTTGAATTTTGAACACAAAACCTGAGAAGTCTTTATTTAAGGGGTCAATAACCTCACCAGTAGTTGTCTTATGCCCATGTGGCTCTGGTGCAAACTCTAGGAAAGTATCAAGAAAGGTCTGAACACCAAAATTCGTCAAGGCTGAACCAAAGAACACAGGAGTCAAATCACCAGATAAAATGGCTTCACGAGAAAACTCATTTCCAGCCTCTTCTAACAACTCAATATCATCAAGCACTTGCTCATAGAAGGGGTTATTAGCAAAAATAGTCGCTCCATCCTCCAAAGCCGCAAAACGCTCCTCACCACGATAAAGTTCCAATCGCTGATTATGAAGGTCAAACAAACCTTCAAACGATTTCCCCATACCAATCGGCCAATTCATCGGATAACTCGCAATACCAAGAATATCTTCTAATTCTTGTAACAAATCAAGCGGCTCACGACCATCACGGTCAAGCTTATTGATAAAAGTAAAGACCGGAATGTTACGATGTCTCACGACCTCAAAAAGCTTCTTCGTTTGTGCTTCGATACCCTTAGCAGAGTCAATAACCATAACAGCAGCATCCACCGCCATTAAGGTACGATAAGTGTCTTCTGAGAAATCCTCATGCCCAGGGGTATCAAGGATATTCACTCGTTTACCCGCATAGTCAAACTGCATGACCGATGATGTCACCGAGATACCACGTTGTTTTTCAATATCCATCCAGTCGGATTTAGCAAAATTACCAGTCTTTTTACCTTTAACCGTACCAGCTTCACGAATTTCACCACCAAAATAAAGTAACTGCTCTGTAATTGTCGTTTTACCAGCATCCGGGTGACTAATGATGGCAAAAGTACGGCGTTTTTTTATTTCATCTTGTAAACTCATCTCATTCTCTTTTCATTCAATACTAGGCTTTGCCTGTCTTTCTAACTCATCTATTATAACGAACTTAGCCGTTTTTTTCAATTTATCTAGGCTTTGTTTCTAAAAATATCTCCTATCAACAGTAAAGTATTTTAAATAATGCTAACTTTAACTAAATTTTAGATAAAAATCTAGTCTCTATCAGATTTGTTAATCTATCACCAAAACAAAAGAAGCTGGAAGCCAACTTCTTTGTAAAGATTATTTTTTTAACTGTAACACTAAGTTTTCTTGACGACTCTGATACTTCTGAATAGTATAGGATACCAGAGAGATGGCTATGATTAAGCCAACTGATACAATCATATAATTACCAAATACCCCATGATTACCAACCAAAGGTGGATTGGTTAGGAAACCATAATCACCATTGGTCAAGACATTAACTGCCACTAAAAAAGCATTAATAGACAGGGTAAATTGGACAATTTTCTGATAGGATAACCGTTCATAACTGTAATGATTGTGAACATAGATTAGGGCATTACCAAGTAAGGCATAGTGCCCAATAAAGAACGAAAATATAGTCACATGTGGGAAATGAAAAGGATCCATGACAGGATAGACAAAAGCTGCTATTGTTCCAAAAATACCTAATAAAGCGAAGTACTGTTTCAATGCGAAGCGATTAGGTAATAATAAGACGACAAACATGGCCATCCGACAATGGTATAAAGGCAAACTCTCTGCCAATGGTGTTGCCGTAGCGAAGTACCAACCGTAAAGTAGTACTAGCTGAACAATTTGAAGCCCTTGAAAAAATCTCTGATACCAAACCTGATTGTGATAACGTGATGCTGTAAAAAAGACTAAACCTAAAAGGGTAAAAACAATTGCATAACTAAATAGTGTCATCTCTGGGGGACTAGTTCTGATATTTGTAAAAAATGAATTCATACTTCCTCCTAACCAACGAGCTCATCTACAATAGCCACTAAATTCATTGAGTTACTGCCCTTCAACAATATTTGGTCATTACTTCCTAAATCTGTCTTGATTTGCTCAAGTAAAGCATCAAAATCATCGTATTCAGGGGTTTTAGCAAAGTAGGTAACCCTATCTGTTCCAAATTGATCTATCGCTAATTGAGCTAAATGTTGAATATCAGCACCATAGAAATAGAGTCTATCTAAATGCTCCTTATCTAGGCTGTCAATCATCTGATCGTGTAAACGAATAGACTCAGAGCCTAATTCTTTCATATCAGCCAAAACAACTAATTTCCGTCCACCATCATTAGCTGGAATAGCCGAGAACGTTTCCAAAATCAACTTCATAGCTGTTGGATTAGCATTATAAACATCTGACAGAATATCTGCCCCATTACTTGCCTTCTTCCATTCAGTCCGATTCTTCGTCAATTCCAGATTGGCAAGCGCCTGCACGATATCAGTGGCTGATATACCTTGCAAGTGTCCCACATAGGCTGCTAACATAGCATTGGTCGCATTATATTTACCAGTAACTGGTAAGGTAATTGTGTCTGGTAAAAAATTGACCTTGAAAGTTAAATGTTCCTTATATTCAACAAGATCTGTAAGCATTAAGTCAGCAGTTTCACCAAATCTAACCAACCTTAAAGATGTTGGTAAAAAAGGTTTTGCAATCGGATCATCTGGCAAAATCAAAACGCTATCTTTTGCCATCCCATCAACGATCTGCATTTTCCCCTGAGCAATCTGGTCACGACTACCAAAGAACTCCAAATGAGCTTCACCAAACAAGGTGATAACTGACAACTTAGGTTTAGCTATTTCTGACAGTAACTTAATGTCACCGAGATGGTCTTGCCCCATTTCTAAAACAAGTTTTTGGGTATCATCAGGCATATGTAAGACAGTATAAGGTAAACCAATATCATTGTTGTAATTGCCTTGTGTCTTATAGGTTTTAAACCTTGTTGCTAATACATCATGAATCATGTCTTTTGTTGTTGTTTTGCCATTAGAGCCTGTCACGGCAATAACATCAACACCTGTTTTTTCAAGATAGTAAGCTGCTAAATCTTGTAAGGCTTGAAGACAATCCGTCACCAGCAAATGTGGGTAATTGACTGGTTTTTCAGATAAGGTCACCGCACAACCCCTAGAAAAAGCCAGTTCTATAAAGTCATGGCCATCACGCGCTCCCTTCAAGGGAACAAATAAATCTCCCTCTTCAATCTGGCGACTATCAAATTCAACATGATTTAAAGCGACGTTATCATAGTCACCATAAGCATTTTGAGCTTTGACGACCTTAGCCACTTCAAAAAGATTTAGTTTCATGATTACTCCTAAGATCTACGGCAATTTCGTCTGTCTAAACCGTAGTGGTTTACATTTATGTCGTCTATTATACCATTTTTCAGACCATTTGGTAAATCTCAGTCTCATTTCAGACGACTTTTCTAAACAACTCCTTAATTGGCAAACAAAAAGAAGCAGAGTAAAATCCAACTCCACTTCAAAAATTCAAACAATCTCTTAAATCAGGTGACTCTCACGTTTGACAAACATTTCCTTAGCCAAATTAACCAACTCTTCAATCAAATCTGGGTAAGCAATCCCCATATTAGCCCAAAGAAGAGGATACATCGACCATTGGGTAAAACCTGGCATTGTATTCAATTCGTTAAGGAAAATCTCTCCAGATTCGGTCATGAAGAAATCGCAACGAGATAAACCACTACCACCAAGCACTTTGAAAGCCTTAGCTGCGTAATGACGCATCTTCATCATTGTTTCTTTATCAATCTCTGCTGGGATAGCCATAGTAATCTTATTATCAATATATTTGGCTTGATAATCATAAAACTCGACGTCTTTGACCACCTCTCCTGGATCAGTTGTTTTAATCTTGTGATTCCCTAAGATACCTACTTCGATTTCACGAGCTGTTACGCCTTGCTCAACAAGAACACGACTATCATACTTGAAAGCCAGTGTTAAAGCATCAAACAACTCTACACGATTAGTGGCTTTTGAAATACCTACACTTGAGCCCATATTAGCAGGCTTAACAAAGACTGGATAAGTCAGTTCAGCTTCAATTTCTTCCATGCGTTTTTCAAGGTTTTTTCCCTCAAAAACCGCCTTAAACGCTACTTGAGGGATGCCATTACTCGCCAAAACATATTTGGTCGTAATCTTGTCCATGGCAACACTTGACGCATGAACGGTCGTCCCAACATAAGGCATACGAAGCGTTTCCAAGAAACCTTGGATAGAGCCATCTTCACCCATTGGCCCATGAAGTACTGGAAAAACAACTGCACCTTCTTCGTAAATATCACTTGGTTTAACCTTCTGACTGAGGTCTAAGGTGTCATTTGTCATTAACTTTTCATCTGGACTTGGCGTCGTTGTAAAACGTTGTGTTCTGATAAAATCTCCCGACTGACTAATAAAGTAAGTTTTAACAGAAAATTTATCATAATTGACAGCTCTCATGACACTCTCAGCAGACAGAACGGATACCTCACGCTCAGCAGAGCGTCCTCCATATAACAGAATCAAGGTTTCTTTAACCATTTTCATTCTCAACTTTCTTTTGCATTTTATTGATTTAATATCATCAAGAATTGTATTGTGTGACCAGACTTATTATCCTATAATTCTGTTCGATTTTCAATCGCTCGAAGTAAGGTCACTTCATCAGCATACTCAATATCACTACCTACTGCGAGACCTCTCGCCAAACGTGTGACCTTAATACCAGCAGGTTTTAGGACGCGAGAGAGGTACATTGATGTTGCTTCACCATCAGCTGTTGCATTGGTTGCGATGATGACTTCTGTCACTTTACCATCCATAAGGCGTGTAATAAGCGATTTTAAATTGATATCATCAGGACTAACACCATTCATTGGAGAGATTAGACCATGTAAAACATGGTAAAGACCTCTGTATTCTTGGATTTTTTCCATAGCCGAAACATCTTTACTATCTTCTACAACCAAAATCGTTGTCTCATCTCGACTAGTATCCGTACAAATAGCGCAAGGGTCATCATCTGTTAGATTACCACAGGTTGAACAATAGGTCAACTCTCGCTTGGCAGCCAACAAATTCTTGGCAAAGTCATTAACGTCATCATCAGACATCCCAATGGTATAAAAGGCTAATCGAGTTGCTGTTTTTATCCCGATACCAGGTAGCTTAGAGAAACTATCAATCAATTTCGCGATTGGTGTAGGGTATAACACTTTTATTCTCCTTTGTCTTCTTGATTAAGGTATTTGGTATGATAGGTATTAATAATATCTCTGGTAATCGCTTGACTAACCGTACCTAACAATTCTTTATTGTGGGGTAAGACTACCGCGACAGCGATTTGTGGTTGGTCACTTGGAGCATAGGCCACAACATTGAGGTTTGAGGTATAAACCATTTTGCCTTCCCTATCCTTAACATATGATTCAGCCGTTCCCGTTTTGGCTGAAATAGAGACTGTAGCTCCTTCAGCTATCTGTTTACCTGTCGCTAAGGAACTACCACTATGAACAACATTGTAAAAACCTTGTTGGATAATGGCCAATTGATCTTGGGAAATAGGAATTTGATTAAACTCTTCTGAACTCACTGGCTGATCTAAGGCACCTAGGCTGCCATCAAGATTGCTATCATATATCCCTGACACCAAGCGAGGTGCCAAACGTCGACCACCGTTAGCAATGGTAGCAACGTATTGAGCTAACTGCATTGTCGTATAGTTATCAAACTGTCCAAAGGTTTCCGTCAAGACATTGCCAATATCAAAATCCTTAGGTATAAAACCAATCGATTCATTTGGTAAATCAATACCCGTTGAAGTCCCTAAACCATATTGTGCGTACGATTCTCTCAGCTTAGTCATGGTATCTTTATAATGAGAGGTCTCTAAAATCATACCAGGAGTGTATTCTTGTCCCATCATTTTTAATGCCATTTGCACCATATAAGTATTAGATGAGTATTCCAATGCTTGACTGGCTGAAATAGGTAATGGACCACCTGTAAACCATGATTTTATTGGCTGAGATGAGGCAAATTGGATAACTTGGTCTAACAATACCGTGTCTCCTTCAAGGACATGATTTTCCCAACCTGCCGATAGGGTTGCTCCTTTAACCACAGAACCTGGTGTGAAAACTTCTGTAATAGTTCCTAAAGCATTTTTCGTTAACTCATGCGTTTCAATATTATGTTTGAAACCTGCCATCGCTAAAATAGCACCCGTAGATGGCTCTAAAGCAACAGCATAAACCCCTTCAGATAAATCTGTATGCCCTTTTTCTAATTCTGATTTAAAATAAGACTCTAAAATACGCTCTACGTCGCCTTGAAAATCAAGATCAATGGTTAGCTTTAAATTTTGACCTTTTTTACCTTCTTCTAAAATAGCATCGTAAACAATATTGCCTTTACGATCAAGCTCAACTTGTCTAACTGTCTTTGGCCCCTGTAAGTAGGACTCATATTCTTTTTCAAGAAAACTTGTCCCAACACGGTCATTCAAAGAGTAGCCTTTTTCTAAGTAACCTTCAACCTCCTCAGCAGGCAAACCAGCATCCTCACTAGAGACCACTCCGACAATTGAGCTCAGTGAAGTATCTAGTTGCTTACGGTACCACTCTGAATGAACAGAGATACCCGTTAATGTCTCTTTATCAGATAAAATACGAGCAATTTGCTCCTCACTTAAATCAGCTGTCTTCAGAGAAATGGTCGAAAATAATCTTGCTGCATTCATTCTGCTGAAGAGATAAATATGTTTTAATTCATCATCTGAGAATGTGATTTCATCTTCAGTTACAGCTTTTACAGCATTGGCATAAACGGTTGATTCTGCTAAACGGTTACCAAATGTATCGTACTTTTCTTCACGTGGCAAACGGTCTATCACCTGACGATAATTCTCTCCATCTGCTAAGAAATAATCTCTTTTCTCCCTGTCAGTCACCTTGTTTTCGGTTAATTCAGCATAAGAAGATAAACGTTGCGCCAGCTCTTTTAAAAAAGCAGCTGACATCTGATTTGTTCTCGTAAAAGAAAGAACATCCTTGATTTCATTTTCCACCAAAGGCCTATCCTTAGCGTCATAAATCTGACCTCTAGGACCCGCAGTCTTAACGGTATAAGTAGTTAGTGCTGTTAACTTGTCGATATAAAAAGCTTGATCAATAATCTGCATCTGGAACAGTTTTACAATCAAGCCTGAAAACACAAGGACAACAATAAAAAAAAGAAAATTGAGACGGTTAGCTATCTTAGAACTAACACGCCTTTGACGACTATGCTTCACTTCATTTTTGTCTGACATTTATTCCCCTAATCCAAAAAATGCTCTAAGTCTATTTTACCATACTTCTGGATACACGGAGGAGCAAAACTTATTTTTCATAAAAATTCTCATCATTTGCTAATCAAGTCCGATATGACATCTGACTTAATTATCTGTTAAACTGCTCTAGGTACCCCATCTTTTTAATAGACATAAGTAATAAGCATAAAGCCAGCTTGTTATTACTTTGGTTTTACCTTTTGATAAAAATACCTATATTTTTATGATGATTTGTTCAAAACAGATTCTTGCCATACTTCTTTGGAAGCTTCATATCTTGCTAAAGCCAGATCGCGTCGTTCTGCATGATCCACTATCGGTAAGGGGTAATCTTTACCTAGCGAGATTTTCAGTGAGACTTGCAAGTCTCTTGGCATTTTCCAAGGTTCATGAATATATTTTGTAGGAATCTTGGCTAACTGCGGTAAGTAAGTTTTGATAAACTGACCTTCAGGATCAAAGCGCTTGCTCTGCGTCACAGGATTAAAAATCCTGAAATAAGGAACTGCATCTGTACCTGTTGAAGCAGCCCATTGCCAACCTCCGATATTACTAGCTGCATCATAATCTATTAACATCTCTTGAAAATAAGCCTCTCCCCAACGCCAATCAATCAGCAAATCCTTGGTCAAAAATGATGCCACAATCATCCGTAAACGGTTATGCATCCAGCCTGTTTGTCGTAACTGTATCATCGCAGCATCAATCAAAGGATAACCAGTTTCACCTTTTTGCCACTGCTCAAACCATATCGGATTATTGTCCCATAAGACATGATTGAAAGACAGATTAATCGCCTGTGTCTTCTGTGTGGGATAGGCCACATAAATCATATTGTAAAAGTCTCGCTAAGCCAATTCCTTGATAAAGGTTGCTTTTCCTTGACTTGCCGGTGCCCTGACAACTGCGTCAAACACTGTTCTGATACCAATTAAGCCACACCTAAGATAAGGTGATAGGCGACTTGTTCCCTTGATAGCTGGCAAATCACGTTTCTCATGATATTCTGCCAAGCCATTGTCCACAAAATCAGCCAAACTATTTTTAGCTTGAGCGTGTGTTAATTCCAGAGCATTATCTCTTTGATATTGTAAGGTTGCTACTTGTTCTAAATCAGACGTCTCTTGTGGTAATTGGTACCAACGCCCTTGGCTCATATTAATAGATATAGGTGTTTCTTTGGCTAGTTCTATCCATCGCTTATAATAGGGAGTAAAAACCTTATAAGGCTGACCCAATTGATTACGAATCTCTTGACTCCCATGCAAATAATGATCTTGATAAGCATGAATGGTAATTCCATTGTCCCTAAAAAAACGAGCGGCTTCTTGGTCACGTAAACGCCCAAAACCAGACTCATCATAATTAAAATAAACAGCTTCCCAACTAGGTAACTTGACTTTCAAGGCTTCAAAAGAGGAGAGCAAATCGCCGTACATGAAATATAAGTCAATCCCTTCTTCCTTGAGCAAAGCTTGCAAATGAAAAACGCTAGTAACAAAAGCTTGCTGATTTTTGGAAGGCTTGCTACTAAGTTGCTGGGGATTAAAGTGAAAGACGCAAAGTAGCACATCTTGACTGGCAATTGCCTTGGCCAAAGCTTTGTGATCATCAATCCTCAAATCACGCCGAAACCAGACTACAGAAACCATTTGCCCTCCTTACATCCTAATGCTAATCCCATTTGACCATAAAACAGCTCCCCTAAACACGAGTTAACTAAATGACGGTAACAAAAAAATCCCGAATCGGGATTCTAACATGATGACGGACTAGCCTTATTTTAACTTGCTGTGTTGTTTCGAATAGTTCCACGCCATTATTATACCACAATCACTGGCTAAAGCAAGACTTTTGAGTCAGTTTAGGGCATTTTTTCAATTAGACACCACTATCAGAGATGACGCTGACGTAATTGGTCAAGAGTCTTTTGGAAAATCTCTGGTGCTTCTACTGAAAACTGCAAGGTCTCACCTGTTCTTGGATGGGTAAACCCAAGCGTTTTGGCATGTAGAAACTGCCCCTGTCCTGCCAATGTTTTACGAGGACCATAGGCTGGATCTCCTGCAAGCGGATGACCAATATAAGCCATATGAACCCTAATTTGATGCGTACGACCTGTTTCCAAAGTCAATTCTACCAAGGTGAAATCACCAAAGCGTTCAAGAACCTGAAAACGAGTTAAAGCTGGTTTCCCCTTAGCTGTAACGGCTTGTTTTTTACGGTCTTTTTCTGAACGACCAATTGGTGCTTCAATAACACCTCGGTCATTAGGTAAATTGCCGTGGACAATAGCAATATACTGTCTAAGGGATTTTTTGTCTTTAAGTTCCTGAGCCAAAGCTTGATGAGCCTCATCATTTTTGGCTATCATTAAAAGGCCTGATGTATCTTTGTCAATCCGATGCACGATACCTGGCCTCACGACACCATTGATGCTCGATAAATCACTCATATGATACATCACAGCATTGACCAAGGTTCCTGAAGCATGACCTGCCGATGGGTGAACCACCATCCCTTGTGGTTTGTTAATCACTGCGACATCACTATCTTCGTAAACAATATCTAAAGGAATGTCCTCAGCAATATAATCTAATACAATCTCTTCTGGCACCTCATAAGTGATAACATCACCTGCTTTGACGGCATACTTAGCTTTGGCTGGCTTACCATTCACCAAAACAGTCCCTTTTTTGATTTCCTCGTTAGCTTGACTTCTCGACAGTTCAGTCAAATCAGCAAGCGCCTTATCCAATCGAGTACCCGAACACCTTATCGTTAATTCCATTTTATCCTTCTCTCCATAGGGCTAACATTAAGATAGCAACCCCAACTGTTAAATAAGCATCTGCCACATTAAAAATAGCAAATGACATAAAATCCAAATGCACCATATCTACGACATAGCCCAACCTTAGACGATCGATAAAATTTCCAATCCCACCTGCCATAATCAAGGTCAAGCCCGTAAATAAGAGGCCATTAAAACTCTTTTGTTTTATCAAATAATAAGCAGCATAACCGAGAACTGCAACCGTAATAATGGTAAATAACCATTGTTGATGCTGCAATATCGAAAAAGCTGCACCATAATTACGCAGATAGGTTAAGCTGAAAATAGGCGGGCAAAAAGGAATAACCTCACCTAACTCGATGTGTTTTACCGTCCAAAATTTGCTCCACTGATCCAAAATAATCAATAGGGTCCCTACTACTGCAAAATAATATTTTTCCTTCATTCTTCTATCCTAACTTCTGGTTTATAAGTATCAAAATAAGCTCTCATGACCTCTACAAAACGCTGACCACAAGTCGATAACTTAACATCTCTACGTTTGACATAGACCATCTGATTGTCCGTTGCATCTTTTAAAGGAATCACTGTAATACCATTAACACTATTCTGATCTAAAAAGCCAGAACCCGTTGCATAAGCATCTGTACGTTCTAAAATCCCATTTAAAGTCGCTCTATCTGTCACATGATAAGTCATTGATGGTTCACCAGAAGCCACTAAATTTTCAGAATAATAAAGATATTCATCCTTTTCTTGAGTAAAGCGAGCAGTCGGCAGTCCTTTCAAATCATCTAAACACAAGTAAGGCTTACTAGCCAAGGGATGATTTTTACGGAGATAGATATGGGTCTGAAAAGCAATCAAGGTCATAAATTCTAAACCTTGCTTATCCATCTTTTTGATAATGCCTTCTCTGTTTTGATCATTCATATAGATAATTCCTAAATCACTATGCCCGTCAATCACATCATCCAAGATTTGAACCGTTGTACTCTCAAAAATTCGTAGACTCTTATATTCTGGATAGCGTTTTGAAAATTCCGCCATTAAAGGAGGCAAAAAATCATAATGCTGACTAGCAATCGAAAATTCCTTAACGCTATCTTCTGTCGACAAGTATTGCTGTTCAAAATGATCAAATTGGTCAAGTAAATGTTGTGCTTTTTCTAAAAAAATCTGACCACGTCTGGTTAACTGGACACCTGCTGTCGTTCGTCGAAAAATCTTGAATCCCAATTCTTCCTCTAAATCTTTGACCGATACAGATAGGCTTGGCTGGCTCACATAAAGCTGATTAGCCGCTTCTCGAAATGTGCCACTATGAGCAATAGCAACGACATAACGTAATTGTTGAATATTCATAGAAAGCCTTTCTAACACTGTTATGTCTATTATACCAAAAATCAGAGCGAAAATGAGTTACAAATACCGAAAAGCTAGTCAACTCAAAGCTCACTAAGGGCAAAATCCACAAGACTATATTCCAAACTCCAAAAACCAAAAAAAGTGCTAGGACAATCTCTCTAGACCCTAAAACAATCGAAATTCTTAAAGAATGGTACACGTTCAGGACAAAGGAGCTCTTATTCAAAAATGAAGATGGCTGTCCAAAAAGTATAGTCCATGTGAACAATCTGTTGAATCGTTTCTGGAGGAAACTACCAGACTTCAAACGAATGACACTCCACGGATTCAGGCACACTCACCGTTCGATACTCTTTTAAGCTGGAGCTACTACCAAGGAAGACCAAGAGCGGTTAGTTCACGAAAACATTCAGACAACTATGGACATCTATGCACATGTCACTCAAAAAGCAAAGAATGAAGTTGCCGACAAGTTCGCTTCCTACATTGGTTTTTAGAATATGGGTACCAAAATGGGTACCAAAACAAAAAAACAGGCCTTCCGAAATCTCGGAAAGCCTATTGTTAAGCCATTTTCAGACTTATTTTGCGATTGGGTAAACAGATACTTGTTTTTTATCGCGTCCTTTACGTTCGAAACGAACAACACCTTCGATTTTTGCGAAAAGTGTATCATCACCACCACGTCCTACGTTAAGACCTGGATGAATATGAGTTCCGCGTTGACGGTAAAGGATTGAACCACCTGTTACAGTTTGTCCATCAGCAGCTTTAGCACCAAGACGTTTTGCTTGTGAATCACGTCCGTTTGATGTTGAACCTCCACCTTTTTTGTGGGCGAAAAGTTGCAAGTTTTCAAGATTCTTAATTAGCATAGTATATATCCTCTCTTATGATTGTTGTTATCCTAAAGATGACAATTAAGCGTTAATAGCTTTAATAACAACTTTAGTGTAAGGTTGACGGTGACCTTGTTTACGGTGGCTACCTTTTTTAGGTTTGTACTTAAATGTTACAACCTTCTTTTGTTTACCTTGTTTTTCAACAGTACCAACAACAGTTGCACCAGCTACAAGTGGTGTACCAACAACAGTTTTTTCTCCACCGACAAGAACAACTTGATCAAAAGTTACTTCTGCTCCTGCTTCAACGTCAAGCTTTTCAACATAGATTACTTGATCAACTTCAACTTTAACTTGTTTACCACCAGTTTTGATGATTGCGTATGTGCTCATGTGCACCTCCTAGAAATTTTTGTTTGAGGTTTCCCTCTGTGAAGACTCGCCTAAGATCGTGAGATAAACTACTTAAAACGATTGTCGTGCGGTTGCACAGGATGTGCATCTAGTCAACAGTCCTATTTTATCATAAGACTTCTAGGCTAGCAAGTCATACGACCCTATTTTTTCATTATTTTTGCTTTACTGAGACCGCCACACAGGAAAACAGAACTGTCTTAATCAGTTTCAACAATGCTTGAGGGTCAAACCCCGGATGAGTTGACAATACTTGATATGTTTCTGTTCCCTCATGATAGTAAGTAGGCGTCATGATGAAGCCATTGGCTTCATAGAATGCCAACCGCTTCAAACGCTGTTCGATATTAGAGCTACTATAATCAACTTTTTCTATTGTTACGACTAAAGGCTTATGTTGAGCCTTACTAGTTAGGGTTTTCAGAATTTGAGTACCGATCCCTTGTCCCTGAGACTCTTTCTCTACAGCTAGGAAAAAAAGATAAGACAATTCATCTGACGATAAGGTATATGAAAATCCTACAAAATGATTAGACCTATAGTAAGCCATACATTTTGCTTTTTTTCTCAAAATGCCTAACCAAAATAAAGCTAAGGGAATACGCTCCTCTTTAGGAAATGAACGTTCATAGAGATCTTTGACTAGCCAAAAATGGGACGAGAATACAGAAACTGATACACTTTGTAATGTTGTTATCTGATTCACCACTGTAAATTCACCAACTCTTTAATATCTTTATAAGCTGTATCAACGCGCTCTTTCATGCTATCTGGCAGTTCATCTCGGTATTTACCACCCTTAATAAAATCTTCCAATAACATTACCCTATAATCTTTATGTTGATAACCTTCAGGTGCATAGGTGTCCTTAGGCCAAGACCAGACCATAGTAGGATGAGCCTTGACTGCTTTTATTTTGGTTTTCTGACCTTTTTTCTCAAAAGTAACATCCATCAACAATCCACGCTCTGTCCATACATTCCCCAAAGTCTCAAGACTTTGATTAGAAATAAAGTTCCCCATTGAATAGATGATAAACTTGCGTTCACCGTCTTTCGTAACAACTTCTGATGGCTCAATAACATGAGGATGTCCTCCAAAAATAACATCTGCTCCCCAATCAATCATCTTGTGATAAAGGTCAATCTGTTCTTGTGTCGGCTCTAAAGCATACTCTACACCCATCTGGGGCATAACAATTGTCACATCTGCTAATTGTTCAGCCTCTTTGATGTCCTTTTTAATTTGCTTAGGATCTAAATCAGCCAGATGATTTTGGTATTCTTCTTTTGTTAATAGACTTTCCATACCATTGTAGCCATAAGCATAGGCTAAGATAGCTATTTTTATACCATTAACCTCTTTTACCAAAATACCCTCTTTTTGACGATTTTTGGTGTAAATACCAACTGTATCCATTCCTAAATCATTAAATAACTTTTTAGTATTTAAAGCACCTGACAAATGAGAATCTAGGATATGATTATGAGCCAAATCCGCAACATCATAACCTGTCTCTTTCATCATCTGGATGGTTTCAACAGGAGCGTTGAACAGTGGGTACCCTGCTAATGGGAACTGGTCACTAACTGTCCCTTCATAATCACCAATAGCTAAATCAGCAGCAGAGATGTATTCTTTGACATATTTAAAGTATGGAGCAAAATCATAAGTTCCATCTGCTTTCTTCGCGCTAGTATAGAGGATATCATGATATAGAATATCACCATTAGCAACCACTCTCGCTGTTCGTACCTGATTAGACTTTTTATCTGGTTTTTTTACAGCAGAATAACCCGTCAAATCCATAACAATTGCAATAAGAAACATGATTGCAATGAGTGAGGTTGAGATATACACAGCTAACTTATACTTAGACATATAGAGCACCTGACCTTTCAAATCATCTTACTCTCATTATAGCATTAAATTGACTCTACTAGTATCTTTTCATCACTTTTTATTATCATTTTCCGACTGGCTTAACTGCTTATTTTGCCAAAACTGATCGCAAAATGAATGAGTAATCTTACTAGAGCAACTAAAAAGAAGAACTAAGTTAGTTACTCAGCCTCCTTCAAAAACTCTATTAACTATAACAAATCAGCAATCAAATCATCGACCATGTCCTTTTGACTGTCCGCTGGTGATAATTCTGTCACCTTAATACCTGCAACAGCACGTGCTACCAAACCATCAATATCAAGACGTCGTTCATACTGTTCAACATTTTTTAATTTCGGATTGGTTTTTGGCTTATCAGGTGCAAAAATGGTACAACAATCCTCGAAAGGTTGGATAGATAAGTTGAAGGTATCAATCTCTTGTGCGATATCAATAATTTCAAGTTTGTCCATCGTTACAACTGGTCTAATGACTGGTGTGTTGGTCACAGCATTAATCGCCTGCATGCTTTCTAAGGTCTGACTGGCAACCTGTCCTAAACTTTCACCGTTAATTATAACAAGTCCTTTACGTTGTTCGCGAATAGCGTCTGTGATACGCATCATGAAACGTCTTGTCAGTGTCATCATGTAAGACTCTGGTGCTCTTGACTTGATTTCTTCTTGAATTTCTGTGAATGGCACTTCAATAAATTGAATATTTCCACCAAACTTAGTCAATTTTCGAGCCAAATCCTGTGCTTTTAAAAGAGCACCAGGACTGGTATAAGGAGGACTTGCAAAGTGAACAGCCTCTATCTTAACACCTCGTTTAAGGGCTAAATAACCTGCAACAGGAGAATCAATCCCTCCTGATAACATCAACATTCCCTTACCAGAAGTTCCTACTGGCAGACCACCAGCACCCTTGATTTTTTCGTGTGAAATATAGGCTGCCTCATCACGAATTTCTACCTGTAAATTAACATCTGGTTGTTTCATCTGTGCTTTAATCTGTGGTAATACATCAAATACAGCATCTCCTAAAACAACGTTTAAATCACGACTGTCCAATTCAAAGGTATGATCACTACGGCGACTTGAAATCTTAAACGTCATCCCTTCTTGGTACAATTCTGTCATAATCTCACGAACAGCAGTTTTCAGTTGTTCTACATCCTTGGTGACCTTATAAACAGGAGAGAAAGCCTGAATCCCAAATACTTTTTGAAGGGCTTCGGCAACAGGCTTATAATCTGCGCCATTAAGATACACATGCGCCCTATCTCTATCTGCTGTAACCTTGACCATCTCAAAATCGGACAAAACATCTTGCATATTACGTCGAAGACTTGTGATAAACAAACGACGATTCTTTCCTTTAGTTGACAGTTCACCATAGTGAACCATGATTTCTGAATATTGCATGATATCCCTTTCTTAACCTCTCACTTTAGCTGTTTGTTGATAAATCTGATTAAAAATACTTAAAAATTGCTCGACTTGACTCATATCATTACCATCTCCAAGACTGATACGAACAGCTGTTTGGGCGTTTTTTACGGGAACCCCCATAGCAATCAAGGTTCCTGCTGGTTTACCTGCTCTCGACGAACAAGCGCTTGTTGTGGAAATGAAAATATCGTGTTCTTCCAGAGCATGAACCAAGACTTCACCACGAATGCCTTTGATACCAAAGGTTAAAACATGTGGGGCAAAGTCCTCACCAAAACCAGAGAAAATGGTCACATCTGGATAAGTCAATAGACCGTCTGCTAAGGCTTGACGAAGCTTTCTCAAGTGGTCTTGTTCAGAGGTGCACTTTTCCATGACCATACGCAAGGCCTTGGCTGTTGCCGCAATAGCTGGCACATTTTCTGTCGTTGAACGTAAGTCTGACTCCTGACCGCCACCAGTCAGATAAGGCATAATCGCCTTTCCAGCTTTTTTATAAAGGAAACCAATACCTCTTACTGAATGAAACTTATGCCCAGAAAATGATGCCATATCCACGCGCTCAGGGAGATAAGTTTCTGTCGGTACATGACCAATAGCTTGAACAGCATCGACATGGAAAGTAATGGTTGGTTTGTCTGCTAACATGTCTGCAATAGCTCTAATCGGTTGCACAGAACCAATTTCATTATTGACAGCCATGACAGATACTAAAATCGTCTCTGGGCGTAGTAAGCTCTCAAATTTTTCCAAATCAACAAAGCCTTCCTTAGTAACAGGAGCAAAATCAACGTCAAATCCTTGCTCTCTCAACCACTTTGCTGATTCTTTAATGGCTGGATGTTCAATATCAGACACAATCAAGTGATTGCCATAAGGACGCTTTTCTAAAGCAACACCCTTAATCGCCCAGTTATCACTTTCCGTACCACCAGATGTAAATAATATCTCATCAGCTGATTTACCAATTAACTCTGCAATTTGACGGCGTGACGCCTCTAATATCCGATTAGCCTGACTTCCTAGACGATGTAAGCTCGATGGATTACCAAAAATTTTAGTCGCTACTTCTTGATAAGTTTGCAAGACCTCTGGATAGGGTTGGGTCGTTGCGGAATGGTCAAAATAAATCACAAAATTACCTTTCTCAATCTTAATCTCTAAAAACAGTTAAAAGCCCAGTCGGGCTTTTGTGCTGATTTATTATATCATAAAACAACTCAGGTTTGCCAACAAAATCATCCCCACATCTTTGCCCGAAATTGTCGCCATTGTTTTTTAGATAGGAACCACAAGATGATCAAAAGACCTTCGTAAAGGATAAAAAAGAGGACAAAACACGCTAAGAAAAACGGTGCTGGCAAGACCAAAATGATAGGATCACGGTCTGGATGAAACAACCAACTAGAGTCTCCTGGAAACAAAACAGTATGAAAGAGGACAAAGAAACGTTCAAACCCAATCAAAACACCAAATAAAGCGATGACAAGTGGACTAATGAGTGCTCCAAACCAAACCCTTTGAGTCTTCCACAAAAGCTGTTGTTGATAAGCTGTTTTCAAAAATAAATAACTTGGCACAGTTAGCAACAAAACAAGCGTTTGTGTCAACTGAAAAAGAACCTTAACATCTGCAAAATGTTTCAAGCCTGATGCTGATGAGGGAAAATCAGGCATGGCGAGTTGGGTATGAAAAGGAGACACGAGATAGATCATCAAATGATTAAAATTAGCACTGATAACCGATTTAGACAGGCCGCTCCATCGATCAAGGTCAAAATGATCAATAGCAAAGGGATAAAGTAGCCAAGCTAGATAAATGGTTGCTAAAATCGACAAGGCTAATAGCCACAAAAGAGTTATCCCTACCCGCCATCTATGCTTCATCAAATGACCACTCCGACAAACTTGATACCACATGCGTTGGTGCAATTGGCAACGTCGCTATTTCTTCAGGCTTGGTAAATCCTGTCGTCACCAATAAAGTTGACATCCCGTTTTGAATACCTGACATGATATCTGTAAGGTAGTTATCTCCAACCACAATCGTCTCCTCACGCGACACACCCAAACGCTCCAAAGCCTTATCCATAATGATCGCTTCTGGTTTACCAATAATAGTTGGTGTGACACGAGTTGCTTTTTCAAGTAAGTCAATTATAGCACCTGCGCCAGGTAACAAACCACGTTCAGTTGGGATGTTCAAATCTGGGTTTGTACCAATAAAGACAGCTCCTTTTTGAATAGCTAAGGTTGCTTTCGTCAATTTCTCATAAGTCAAATCAGTATCCAACCCAACAACAACATATGCTGGATGCTCATCGTCCATGCGATAACCAGCATCTAGCAAAGCTGTTTTGATACCTGTTTCCCCAATCAAATAAACCGTCTTTTCTTTGCCCAAATCATTCATGTAATCAACAGTCGCCAAACTGGCTGTATAAATGGTTTCAAGTGGCGTATCAATATTAAATTGACTAGATAACATTGCCTGAACAGCTTGAGGTGTTCGTGTCGTATTATTAGTCACAAACAAATGTGGAATACCTTTTTCTTGTAACTGATGGACAAAAGCCTCGCCAGCTGGGATACGGTCCTTTCCTTTGTAAATCGTTCCATCTAAATCAATCAAATAACCTTTATACATATTAGTACCTTTCTTCATTTTTCAATATTTAACCCACTCTATATGAACTTGAACACAAGATTGACTGTCAGTCAAAAAAGCATGACGAGTCGTCAATCCCTCTATATTAGTCCGTACTATGACAGTCTGAGTCGGTGCGATTTCTTTAGTGTAGGTGATCACCAGTGTTTTAGGAACATGTTGACTCACAAACACCAATGGCAAACTCTCATAGACCCATTCAAGATAGCGACTATTATTGACATGCCCATTACTATCCACATCAAAATAGCGAATCGGGCAAATCTGCTCATCACCAAACTCTAATGCTTTTAATCTAGGTAAACGAGGAGATTTCTTCTCCGAAATCTCTTGAAAACCCTGTAATAACTCTTTGGGCATGCCCACTAATTGACGACTAACAGGATTGATTAAGACAAAGCTCGTTTCTACCTCTAGCAAAACCTCACCTGTTTCACTATAAAATGTAAATCCTCTTAAACAAAAATAACGGTTGTAAGCTATAACTTCTGTTTTGATAGAAACTTGTTCACGATAGACAGGCAAGCGATGGATCTCAATATGATGACCTGTCACCACCCAAACGAACTGATAAGTCTCAAACAACCACTCCTCTGATAATTGTAACTGCTTGAGGTGGTTCTCCGCCACTAACATCGCAACAGCAATGAGATTAGGTAAACGGCCATTCTGATTGAGGTCAACATCATAAAAAGATAGTTCTATCTGCTCTTGGTAAGTCCTCGTCATCTCCTAATCCCCGTCAAGAATAAATCTCTCCGCTACACTATCACCTAAGAATAAGCCTTTTTTCGTCATACGCAACTGCTGTCCATCAAGTTGTAGCAGACCTTCTTCAATCAGTTCTTGCGTAACCTGTCCATAAAGACTGTCAAAACGATTGTCAAATTTATCATTGAAGCGTGCAATCGAAATCCCTGACTTCTTACGAAGCCCTAAAAAGACTTCTTCTTCCATTTTTTCTTGCTCACTCAAGACCTCTTCATGTACATGTGTATTGCCCTCTTCGACTGAACGCAAATAATGACGAATCGGCCCATGATTGCGATGGCGTATACCATTGACATAGCCTGACGCTCCCGCACCAAAACCATAATACTCATCATTGCTCCAGTACATCAAATTATGACGGCTTTCAAAGCCTGGCTTACTAAAATTAGAAATCTCATAATGCTCAAAGCCGTTCTTGCTTAGCTCTGCAATAATGTAATCAAACATTTCAGCTTCCAAGTCTTCAGTTGGTAAATTCAGTTTTCCTCGACGCATCTTATTCATAAAGACAGTATGGTGTTCTAAAATCAAGCTGTAAAGACTAAGGTGAGGAATATCGAGAGCTAAAGCCTTAGCAACATTTTCTTCAACATCTGGCATGGTTTGACCTGGTAGAGCATAAATCAGGTCAATCGAAATATTTTGAAAACCAGCCTCTTTCAGATGAGCAATAGTTGAGTAGATTTGCTCTTCATTATGACTCCGACCAATACGCTTAAGATGTTTATTATTAAACGTTTGTACCCCAAGTGACACACGATTGACAGCTGACTTGGTTAAGACTTCAATCTTATCGGGGCTAAGGTCACCTGGATTCGCCTCTATCGTAAATTCCTCAATCTGACTCAAATCCAAACGTTTTTGCAGATTGGTTAAGAGATAATCCAATTGCTCTGCTGTAATCGCTGTCGGTGTTCCTCCACCAATATAGAGCGTCTTAAGCTGAGGATGACCTGCTCTCTCAACCTCCGTAATCAAGGCACTCAAATAATCATCAACAGGTTGGTTTTTGATAAAAACCTTAGAAAAATCACAGTAATAGCATATCTGGGTGCAAAACGGAATATGCACATATGCCGATGTTGGTTTCTTTAACATAAGTTTAGTATAACATTTTATCGGTGAAATAGCACCTAGAACCTATTAAGTCATCGCCCAAGTCTAAACCAATTTTTTACCTAACACGAGTAAAACCATCTTGAAAATGGCATCTAGAAACTTGCTGTCATATCTAGTAAAAAATTAGAGAAACAAAAATAAGCAAGGTCACTAGTCTTCGTGAGACCTTTTTCACCTTGCTCATATATCTTTTTTATTCATTAGACGAGTGCATTAAAAATTCACTCAAATCCAGTTAACTGAATTCAGTTTAATTCCCTCAAAAATAGCCTTGAGTCAATTAATCCTTTGCTGTTAAACCAGACCAAGCATTCATTCCTTCTGAAACACTTTTTACATTATAGCCTCGCTCTGATAGTAGTTGTGCTGCTTGTAAGCTACGAATACCTGCTTGACAAATCACAAGGTATTCTTTAGCCATATCACCAGAAAAGGTATCAATCTGAGATAGTGGATGATTGATAGCACCAATGATATGGCCATTTTGAAAGGCTTCTGGCTCACGAACATCAATCACGACAGCATTTTCATCACCCAGTTTCATTGCCATCTCATCCAAAGTGATGAGAGATTTATCATCTTTTTTCACCATACGACTTCTCCTTAACACCAACAATGTTTATTAGTCAATACCAATTTCTGCTCTAACAACAGCAGCAATTGTATCAACATAGTAGTCAACTTCCTCATCTGTAGGGGCTTCAGCCATCACACGTAAAAGTGGCTCTGTCCCACTAGGACGAACAAGGATACGACCATTGCCTGCCATTTCTGTCTCCATTTGCGAAATAATTGCTTCAATCGCAGGAACAGACATTGCCTTATCTTTCATGCTATTCTCCACACGAATATTAACTAACTTTTGTGGATAAATAGTCACTTCCGAAGCCAATTCTGATAAAGACTTCCCTGTTTCTTTCATGATTTTTGTTAATTGGATGGCTGTCAATTGTCCATCTCCTGTCGTGTTATAATCCATGATGATAACATGACCAGATTGCTCACCACCTAAATTATAGCCTGACTGACGCATGGCTTCAACCACATAACGGTCACCCACTGCAGTGACCTCTTTACCGATTTGTTCACGTTCTAGAGCCTTGTGGAACCCAAGATTACTCATCACCGTTGTTACAATGGTATTCTTAGCCAATTCACCACGATCAGATAAATATTTCCCGATGATATACATGATTTTATCACCATCAACTAAGGCTCCTGTTTCATCGACAGCAATCAAGCGGTCACTATCTCCATCAAAAGCTAGACCGATAGCAGCACCGGATGATACAACCAACTCTTGTAGTTGCTCTGGATGGGTTGAGCCGACGCCGTCATTGATATTGAGACCATCTGGCTTATCACCAATAACTGTAATCTCAGCGTTCAAATCAAGAAAAATATGTCTCGCCGAAGAGTAAGCCGCACCATGTGCAGTATCTAAAGCTACTACCATACCTTCCAAATCAAGACCCGTTGAAACAAGGAATTTTTCGTACTTACGTAAACCTTCTGGATAGTCAACCAAGGTACCCAATCCTTCAGCACTTGGACGTGGTAAAGTGTCTTCATTCGCATCAAGAAGTGCCTCAATCTCTAACTCACGTTCATCATCTAATTTAAAACCATCACTACCAAAAAACTTAATGCCATTATCCTGAGCAGGATTATGACTTGCCGAAATCATGACACCTGCACTAGCATTTTCAGTACGAACCAGATAAGAGACACCCGGTGTTGCGAGAACACCAAGTTTATAAACCTCAATACCTACAGATAACAAGCCTGCAATTAAAGCACTCTCAAGCATTTCTCCTGAAATACGTGTATCACGCGCCACAAAAACTTTTGGTCTACCTGTCTCATGTTGACTCAAAACATAACCACCGAAACGTCCTAATTTAAAGGCTAATTCAGGTGTCAGCTCTACATTAGCTTCACCACGTACACCATCAGTTCCGAAATATTTTCCCATTTTTGTTACGGTACCTTCGGTACCTCCTCCATTTCTTGCAATAATTTCTATTTTTTAGTTGTTGTTATTTTTAAACTCATCGTTGACGGCGTCACAGTAACACCATCTGCACTCAAAGGAATTGGTTTTGTTGTGTTTTTCTTAATTGTCGAAACATCAACTGTCGCAACAATCTCATTGATCTTCTCCAACTTATCTTGCTTACCAGAGATAACTACTTCTGTGTACTGTGCTTCATAAGTTATCTGAGATAGGCTACTGTCAATCTCTCCTACCAATTCAACTCGCACGGGTACAGTCTTAGTTAATCTTCTGAGATTCAAATCTGCAGTAACTTTGGCTGGATTGATTACAGTTGGTAAAATCGTACCATTTGCTGTCACAGCCTGTAAGTTAACAGGGTATTCTCCATCGCTAGAAATGGGACTATCTTCTGCTATAACAGCCCTCACATGGTCAATTTGATTGATCGTTGTCTCGTCACTCGTCACCTCAACCTTATCGACATCTAAAGCGACACTTGATAGATAATAACCATCAACGAATTGAATAGTTGAATCATCAAATTTAACCGGAAAACTGGCTGTTTTTCGTTTTCCAACTGTCACAGTCATCGTTTTCGGTGAGACGTCAGCCGTTACATCGCTTGGCAAATCTTTGACTTGCAAAGTAATATTGCTTGTTCCCTCCGAAACATTGCTCAAATCAGCGACAACCTTAAAATGTCTCGTATCCGTGTTAATTTCACCATCCAATTTAACACGATTTGTTGACGTTAAATAAACTTCTGTTTCATAAGAATAACCACTGATAAAGTATTGACTACTATCATACTTAATATCAATGGGCACATTCTCTAAAGTATGTGAATAAGTCTCTACCGTTTTGTTATTATTATTTTTTCCACCAATACTATTATAGTTGGATAAATTCGCAGTCATAAATAAAATAAGGGCAAAGAACAATGAAATGAGGGCGAGACCAACTTTTTTATCTAATAATTTTTTAAAAATCATCGACGACCTCCCAACCATTTACTTAATAAGCCTTGCTTCACTTCTTCAGAAATAAAGATATCACGCAACCTTGCTTCAAAGTCTTCAATCGTCAAACCATGGATAAATCGTTCTTTATAGACTAAAGAAATCCCTCCCGTTTCTTCTGAAACGACAACTGTGACGGCATCTGTTTTCTCCGAAAGACCAATAGCAGCCCTGTGACGTGTACCAAATTCTTTAGCAATAGTCGTTGACTCTGATAACGGAAGATAACTTGAGGCAGAAGCTATTTTGTGTCCAGAGATAATCACTGCTCCATCATGTAGTGGTGTATTAGGTATAAAAATGTTTATCAACAATTGACTTGAAACATCAGCATCCAAAGAAATACCTGTCGAGATATACTCTTGAAGCGTTTGAGTGCGTTCAATAGAGATAAGAGCACCAATTTTTCGAGGACTCATGTAGCGTACCGATTTGACAAGAGCAGTAACCAATTGTTCTTCGCCACTAATACGTTGCGTCTGCAATAACGACTGTGGTGTCCGTCCAAATTTCTCTAAACCACTCCTAATTTCCGGTGCAAAAATGACAACAGCTGCAATAACACCATAAGTAACAACTTGATTCATCAAGTAAGTTATCGTCGTTAAACCAATTATTCCAGCAACAAAGCGAACAACTAAGAAGAATACTGCACCTTGAACTAGAAGCATAATCTTGGTGCCCGCCAAAGCATGAATAAAACGGTAAATGAGCCACGTCACCAATAAAATATCAATAAGGTTAATAACTATCCCCACAGGAGATGATAATAAACTAGACCAAAGATCAGGATCAAAGAGCATAAAATAAACCATACATTCCTTTCTATCCAATTGTTTAGCATCAGCTAGACAACCTTGTTCATAAGTCGAAAAAATCCTTCTATGACCAATGCTTTTCCATTATACCACTTTTTAAGAATTTTTTCCTTATCAATTTTTCTCTATTATGATAGAATATTGCTATGATGAAAACATTTTTAGGAAAACTAGCTGGTAAAACAGCACACTTTGTATTAAGCAAACTTGGTCGTGGCTCTACCCTTCCAGGCAAAATCGCCCTTTATTTTGATAAGGATATCTTGAAAAACCTAGCTAAAGATTACAAAATTGTTGTGATTACGGGAACAAATGGCAAAACTTTAACCACTGCTTTAACGGTCGGTATTTTGAAAGAGGCTTTCGGAGAGGTAGTGACAAACCCTTCTGGGGCAAACATGATTACAGGGATAACCTCAACCTTTTTGACAGCAAAACCTAGCAAATCTGGACAAAAGATCGCTGTTCTTGAGATTGATGAAGCTAGCTTGGCTCGCATTACTGAACATATCACTCCTAGTTTGTTTGTCTTTACCAATATCTTCCGTGACCAAATGGATCGTTATGGTGAGATTTACACTACCTATCAGATGATTGTTGACGGTGCTGCTAAAGCTCCCAAAGCGACTATTTTGGCTAACGCTGATAGTCCACTTTTCCAATCTCAAGACTTGGTCAATCCTGTGAAGTATTATGGCTTTGATACTGACAAGCACGCGCCTAGGCTGGCTCATTATAATACTGAAGGTATTCTATGTCCAAAATGCCAGTCTATCCTCAAATATCAACTTAACACCTATGCTAACTTAGGTGACTATATCTGCGAAAATTGTGGGTTTAAACGTCCTCAGCTAGACTATGCTCTGACTCAGATGACAGAATTAACCAATACATCTTCGCGATTTGTCATTGATGGTCAAGACTATCATATCAAGGTTGGTGGGCTTTATAATATTTACAATGCCTTGGCTGCTGTCTCTGTTGCAGAGTTCTTCGGTGTTGAACCAAGTGTTATCAAGGCTGGTTTTGATAAGAGTCGTGCCATTTTTGGTCGCCAAGAAACTTTTAACATCGGTAACAAATCATGCACACTTATCCTTATTAAAAATCCTGTTGGGGCTACCCAAGCCTTGGAAATGATTAAACTAGCACCATATCCATTTACGCTATCTGTTCTACTCAATGCCAACTACGCTGATGGTATTGATACCAGTTGGATTTGGGATGCTCAGTTCGAAAGCATCGTTGAGATGGATATCCCTAAAGTCTTTGCCGGTGGTGTACGCCATTCTGAAATCGCCCGCCGTCTGCGCGTGACAGGCTATCCTGAAACACACATTCAAGAAGCGACACAATTAGAAGAGGTTTTAGCCCTTATTGAAAACCAAGAAACAGAACATGCTTATATCTTGGCGACTTATACTGCCATGCTTGAATTCCGTGAATTACTGGCCAACAGAGATGCTGTTAGAAAGGAGATGAACTAATGACCTATACTTCTTTGAAATCTCCAGACAACAGAGATTATCCTTACGACCTCAAGATTGCTCACCTTTATGGTGACTTGATGAACACCTATGGAGATAATGGCAATATTCTCATGATGAAATATGTTGCTGAGAAACTGGGAGCTAGAGTTACCATTGATATCGTTTCCTTACAGGATCGTTTTGACCCAGACTATTATGATCTGGCTTTCTTTGGTGGAGGTCAAGATTATGAACAAGCACTCATTGCTGATGACCTGCCTTCTAAACGTGATGATGTCAACACTTATATTCAAAACGATAAGGTTATGCTTGCCATCTGTGGCGGGTTTCAGCTCCTTGGTCAATACTATATCCAAGCCAATGGAGTACGCATAGAAGGTATTGGAGTAATGGGACATTATACCCTTAATCAAGAAAACAATCGCTTTATCGGTGACATTAAAATTCATAATAAGGAATTTAACGAAACTTATTATGGTTTTGAAAACCATCAAGGACGTACCTTCCTATCTGATGATGAAAAACCACTTGGAAACATTGTCTATGGCTGTGGCAATAATAACGAAGATGGAACAGAAGGTGTCCATTACAAGAATGTCTATGGCTCCTATTTCCATGGTCCCATCTTATCACGTAATGCCAACCTTGCCTATCGCCTAGTCACAACAGCCTTAAAACAAAAATACGGTGAAAACATCAACTTACCAGCCTACAAAGATATTCTCTCATTAGAAACACCTGAAGAATATGCTGATACCAAACGTAAAGCTGACTTTGACGCATAAAAACAACCCCCGAACAGAGAGTAACTCTTTTTCGGGGGTTTTGTTGTGCTCATGATTACAACTTATCCATTTAGGATAGCCAGCCTTTGTCATTAGCAACTCGGACGGCTTCTGTTCGGTTTTGCACCTTAAGTTTTGTAAAAATGCTAGTCAAATAATTTCGCACAGTCCCATTTGATAAGAAAACTTCTTGAGCAATCGCTTGGTTTGACAAACCTTTAGCTACCAAGCGTAAGACCTCTTGCTCGCGTTGAGACAGGGGATTTGTCGGATTAACTATCGTCTCCATCAGCTCCGGTGAATACTCTTTTTGCCCCTCTAACACCTTATGAATGGTTGACATCAACTCCGAAATGGAACGGTCTTTCAAGACATAGGCATCAACCTGATGCAATAAAGCACACTGAAAATAACCTGTTCGCTTAAAGGTTGTCACCATAATCACACGCATATCACGATGTTGACGAATCCACTCCAAGACCTCAAGACCATTCATTATCGGCATTTCGACATCTAAAATCGCCACATCAATAGTTTTCTCAGAAAGAAGGGCAATGGCTTCCTGACCATTAGCTGCTGGAACGACCTCTTCGACATCGTCTTCCATCCTCAACAGCTGGCACAGGGCATCTCGCAACATAGATTGATCCTCTGCGACTAATAACTTCATCATTCCTCTCCTTCCATTAATACTACCCTAATCACTGTTGGTTGGCTCTGAGATACAATAGTCACCTGTCCAGACATTGCAACTAAACGCTCTCTAATAGAAATTAACTCTTGACCATTTAAGGTCTGAAAACCGACACCGTCATCCTTGCACTCAAGTATAATCGCTCTATCCTCTCTTTTTAGCAACAAGCGACAATAGCTGGCTTGGCTGTGTTTAATCACATTATTAGTCAATTCACGTAGTAACATAATCAACAAAGACTGTGTTTTGGGCGATAGATGTCTACTATCTAAATGATTATTCACTGTCAACTCAATACTTGTCATGGCAAAAAGCTCACTAAGAGCTGTCAACTCATCCTTCAACTGTCCAACACTTAGATTGTTAATAATCTGCCTCACATCTGACATACTCTGTCGGCTAATCTGATGTAGCTCCCTTAACTCTTGGCGTACAAGAGTGACTTCACCCTTATCCAGTTGTTTGAGTGCCAACTCTGTCTTAATGGTCATCATCGCAAAAACGTGTCCTAGTGTATCATGCAAATCACGACTAATACGCTGACGCTCATTTTCAGCTAACAGGCGATTGACAGACGCTGCTTGAACCTGTACCTGCCGTTCAGCCTCTAAAGTCCGCTGTTCAAGCCTGCCAAAAACCATCATCGATACGCCAAAACCATGCAAAATCACCATTGCCACCTTAACCTCCAAAACAAAGCCACCCATAAAGACATAAAGCAGAACAATGATTAACAAGAGAGCATAGGAGACTATCCGATAAGTCAAACGATCCTTATCAAAATGCCAGGTCAAGAGATTTGACAGATTGAACAAAAATAAGGAAAATTGCGGATTAACCAATAGACTAAAATAAGCGATATAACCAAGTAAATAAACCCATGCTAAAGCAACATAAATTGGGCTTTTCGACAACAAGATTGACAAATAAAACCATGCAAATCCAAGACTGGCTAGGAATACGGGGAAAAAACAAGACTCCCATAAGCATAATAAATTGGAAAGAAAAGGAAAGGCAAGCCCAATAAATACATTGGCGATATCTTTCTGAAGTCAAACCATCGTCCCAACATTAACCAACCTCACTCTGTCTTTTAAGCCATAAACCAATACTAGCACCTATTATGGCATAAGCAAGCACAATCATCAAGGATTTACTGTCAAAAAGACCATCTAAAGCATAGCCTGTCACCAGATGATTAAGATGATAAGTTGGTGTTAAATGGCAAAGTGTTTGCAACCATTTGGGAAATAAGCTTATCGGCATCCAAGAACCACCTAAAATCGCAAGTGCAAAATAAACAAGATTACCGATGACAGATACCGCCTGTTCAGATTTAACCTGTGACAAGATAAGACCAAAAGCTAAAAAGACAAGACTAGATAGGAGCAATAAAAGAGCTGAAATGAGCCATTCACCACCTGTCATGGTGATACCTCTAACACCTGCACCAACCATAAAGACCATGACCAAGGAGGCCACATAACAAGCGTAGATAATGACTACCTTTGCTAAATAATATTGCCATATCGGTAATGGTGAGTGTTCAACATAACAAACTCTGACTTTGCACTTCAATCTCTGATATACTACAGCCATTAGCCTCTAACTGAGACCATACCTCATCAATGTGATAGGTCTTAAAGTAAATACGGTCCTGCTGATAGACCATATCTGTCACTAAATCTACGCCCTTAATCAGTGATTCAAATCGTCTTGGCACAGTTATCTGCTTCTCCATAGCTTCCTGTCTCATAGCCAAAGGCGTTGTATCACGCCATAATTGCCCTTGATGCAAGACCAAAATCCTTTCAGCCGTATGTTCAACTTCTTCAATATAGTGACTTGAATAGACGATTGTGACTCCATCTTGTTTTAAACGGTCAATGATTTGCCAAAACCTTTGTCGAGTCGAGGTGTCCATACCAGCTGTTGGTTCGTCCAAGATAAGCACCCTTGGTTTGCCAATCAAACAAAGAACAAAAGCTAATAAACGTCTCTGACCTCCTGACAACTGCTCAGATAGCTGTTTTTCTTGCTCTGTTGTAAAACCTAATAAAGTCCTTACCTCATCTAAGCGTAAATGATCAACATAGATACATTGAAAAAACGCAATCAATTCGATAACCCTCAACTTTTCAGGAATAACATTATCCTGACCAAGTATAGCAATAGTTGCCTTGCTAGCTTTAGGTTCCCTACCGTCTATAAGAACCTTGCCTTTTGTCGCCTTTTTATCACCGATAAGACAAGATAACAAACTGGTTTTACCTGCGCCATTTGGACCAATGAGGGCGACACACTCGCCTTGACAAATCTCAAAAGAAATCCCATCCAAAATCGTTTTGTCATCAATCACTTTAACCAAGTCTTTGACAGTAATCATCATTTATCCCTCCTCACAAAAATCGCTAAATATGGTAACACCACATAACAAGCAGCCATGACCAACCAAAACAACATCCCCAAAATACTCATCTCTGATACCTCCAAACTTGATAAGTCTATTATAAACACTCTTTCTTGTCACTATTAGCATCTAAAGTCATGACCTCACATGACAAATGTCATAAAAAAGTGGGGCAACAAAATCGTGATTTCATAGAAATCGATTTTGTCGCCCCACACTAATAAAGTTGAGTCGATTATCTGATTAAAATATCTAAGAGAATCTGTAATCTTGCTCAGACTCCTGAACCAACCATTATCGTTTTTTTAACTTTGTTTTTATAAGCCCTATCATATCAGACTGGCGTGGTTCCAAATACCCGACTCTATATTTCTGATAAGTAGCATTGAAAATCCCACCGATAATGAGAACATTGGCAAAAAAGATAAACCAAAACATCATCACAAAAATCGCAATTGATCCAACTGACTTAATATTGTCCATGCTGTCAATCATTCGATTAACGAGACTACTAAAGACTGTGGTTACCAACAGAAAGGTCATGCTCGTAAAAACTGTTCCTGGCATAATAAAACGAACCTTGTCGATTTTCACATTAGGTAAAAGATAGTAGAGAATACCTAAAGCAAGCACAAAAACACTAAATGTTATTGGTTGAATCAAACTTGCCAAAACATCATGTAACCATTGTTCCAAACCAAAATTAGCATTAAGGACATCTAATAACGTCTTACCAAAAGTAGAGATCACAATTCCCGAGATCAAGGTTAAAATGGTTAATAAGGCAATTAACATCCCTATCAGACGACCCAGTAAAAAATCACGATGGTCTTGCTGACCGTAAGCCTTATTAAGCGCTTTTTGAAGATAAGTCACACCCTTTGAAATTGACCAAAGTGCTGATAAAATTGACATCCATACCAGGCCTGTAGCAGGTTGATTAAAAATTGTATGAATAATATTAGCCATTGGAGGATATAGCTGATCTGGTAAGATATTTTTCAAAAAAGTCAACAGTCTTTCTGTATCAATATGCAAATAAGGAAAAATATTGGCAGTCAATACCGTAAAAGGAAAAATCGTCAACATCATATAATAAGCCACTGCAATACTAGATAAGTCCATCTCTGAACTCTTAAAAAGTTCAGAGAAATCCTTAACCAATTGATGAGATGTGACTTTTTGGATAAACCGTTTCATTATACTCCTTTATGTCGCGTTATCAGTAAGTTTTTTCTTCACCTTGACTTGTTAAAATGCGTGGACCGTCCTTAGTGATAACAAACTGATGTTCATACTGACAAGATAGGCTACCATCGAGGGTTTTATGAGCCCAACCTGTCTTCATATCTGTGTCAATTTCCCAAGTACCTACATTAATCATAGGTTCAATGGTCAATACCATCCCTTCACGCAAGCGTAGACCACGACCTGCAATGCCATAGTTAGGCACCATTGGCTCTTCATGCATCGTAGGTCCGACACCATGACCAACCAAATCACGCACTACACCATAGCCTCGGCTCTCAGCGTATTCTTGAATGGCAGCACCGATATCACCAATACGATTACCAACAACTGCTTTTTCAATACCGATGTACATAGCTTCTTTGGTCACAGCCATCAGATTTTTTACCTCATCAGACACCTCACCAACAGCATAAGCCCAACATGAATCAGCCAAACCACCTGTGTAAGATTGGGTATGTTTTTTCATTTCAGCAACATTATCAAAATTTAATTTTGAAACGTCTAACACTGACTTATCAAGTGGTTCACTCAAAACCATATCGACCTTAAGTAAATCCCCCTCTTTAAGAATGTAATGACGGGGATAAGCGTGAGCCACTTCATCATTTAAGCCACAGCAAGTAGCATAAGGATAATCTTCGATAGCTCCATCAACGCCTATTTGAAGTGGTAGCACGTTTTCGTCCTTACAACGTCTACGCACGTACTCTTCTACCTCCCACATATCCACACCTGGTTTGATAATATCTCTCAGACCAATATGGATACTAGCAAGAAAATCTCCTGCCCTATCCATTGCTTCAATTTCTCTAGCTGATTTTAATGTAATCATGTATTCTCCTTTATCTCTTTTTTACTGATATGAAAGAGGGCTGGGACATCGTCCCAACCTCACTGCCTTTAGATTGGTTAAACACCATTACTGATTTTTGTTGTGACAAAAACTTTTGCTACAAGTAGATGATTGTCATAAATCTCAAAATCCAGTGTACTACTGCGTCTTGTTTCTGTAATAATTCGTGGTTTAATATTTAAAACATCATCAATTTGAACAGCCTGTAAAAAGTATAACATCATTTGCTCAATAATGATATTTTTTTTACCCTTCTGATTCAATTTTTTCAAGGTAATATCCTTGACCAACTCTGTCAAAACACCATGAGCGAGATTACCTTTACTATCAAGCATGGCCGGCTCGACCATGAAATCATAGCCATTTTTTACCTCTTTTAAATTGGACACAATCTGATCACTATAAGTATGCAGATGAGCTTGCTTACTATCCTGAAGACTCTCCATAGCTTGTCGTCTCGTGATAACACCAAGTAGTGTCTGTTGATCATCCACCACTGGCAACATATCGTAATCTTCATAAATCATTTTTTGGCTAATGTGTGCAATACTGACTGTTGTTTTGGTCACAATAGGATCTTTTGTCATCAGACTACTCAATAATAGGCTATCTTCTCTGTCTGCGACGTCCCTCATACTGACCACACCGACAACCTTATTATCTTGATTAACCACAGGGTAACGAATATGTTTATGTTTTTTTAACAAGAGATGATAATCTCTGACGGTATTATGGTCATATAGAAAACCATAATCACTTTTAAAATGATAGATCTGATCTACCGTTTTAAGATCTGTCTTAATCCTAACATTAGATAAGGCTTGGTTAATCATTGTGGCTACTGTAAACGTATCATAATGGGTCACCATGACAGGAATTCCTAAGTTATCAGATGTCTCTCTGACTCGTTCAGAAACTTGAAAACCACCTGTAACCAAGATCGCATTGTGATGTTCAAGAGCTAATAATTGAATATCTTCCCTATCTCCCACAATCAGTAAACCACCATGTACCAAGTAGGTCATGATATTTTCACGCGTCATTGCTCCAATGGAAAATTTGCTGAATTCATGCCCCAAGCCTGATTGACCTGCAATCACATCAGAATCACTGATTTGAGCAATTTCAGCATAGGTCAGTTTTTCTAGACGAGGCTTGATTTTTTTTTCAACACGTATCGTGCCACTCCTTGGACGTGTTTCTACTAAACCTCGATTTTCAGCCTCTTTGATTGCCCTATAAGCAGTCCCGTCACTAACATTTAAATGATTAGAAATACTTCTAACACTCACTCGTTTGCCTACTGCCAAATGCTCTAAATAGTCTAAAATTTCCTGATGTTTACTCATAGCGATAATCACCTTTACTTAATTCAAACTGAAGATATTGACGGGTCTTTTTGGTATAACGATCACTTCCTTTAAATGCTCTAATCAACTTAAATCCGGTTTTTTGAGCGACCTTTTGACTTGCTAGGTTCTCTTGATGGGTAATCACTGTCAATTTTTTCAGACCTAATTCATGAAAACTAAGAAACGCTAAGGTTTTCAAAGCCTCAGTCATATAGCCTTTTCCCCAATAATTCAAGTGGGTAAAATAAGAAACTTCTGCTGTTAAATCAAGAGAATTTATCTTTTCAAGCCTAATCATACCGATAACCTGATGGGTTTTTAAACACTCTAAGGCCCAAATTCCTAATGGTTCTTTAATAAAAGAATGTACCAAAAGATAAGCACTTTCTCGCTTTGAAACAGTCACAGGAAAAATATACGGAACATTCTGTGGATTAGAGGCAACATCATAAAACCAGGAGTTATCTTGTGAGAATATAAAGGGTCTCATCATCATTCGTTCTGTTTCAAAAAGAGTAAACTGTGCTAATCGTGTCCAAATATCCATACTGTTATGATACAGTTTTTCAAAACAAAAGTCAATATTATGTGAAACCAATAACAAAAGAGCTAAACAATTAGCTCTTTTGAGTTGATCTTATTATTTGATAATTAACGACCTTGCTTCTTCGCTTTATCTCTTCCAAATTTAAACAAGGATAAGGCAGAAGTTAAGAATAACATCGATGAGGCCAAACCAATACTACTATCCCCGGTTTTTGGTAAACGAGTAGATTGAGAAGTTGAACGAGTTGAATCTTGAGTTTTGACATCATTATCGTGAACCTCTGTCAAACCTTGAGATTTTTTCTCTAATTTTGACGACGTTAATTCTTCTGATTTAGACTGCTCAACTACAATTGTACCTAACTCTGCTGTAGGTTTCTCATCCACGGTTGGATAGGTAGAGGGACTTGTTCCTAACTCTGCTTTAGGTTTCTCATCCACAGTTGGATAAACAGATGGACTTGTGCCTAACTCTGCTGTAGGTTTTTCAGCCATAGTTGGATAAACAGATAGACTTGTACCTAACTCTGCTTTAGGTTTCTCAGCCACAGTTGGATAAACAGATGGACTTGTACCTAACTCTGCTGTAGGTTTTTCATCCATAGTTGGATAAACAGATAGACTTGTGCCTAACTCTGCTTTAGGTTTCTCATCCACAGTTGGATAAACAGATGGACTTGTGCCTAACTCTGCTGTAGGTTTCTCATCCACAGTTGGATAGGTAGATGGACTTGTGCCTAACTCTGCTTTAGGTTTTTCATCTACAGTTGGATAGGTAGATGGACTTGTGCCTAACTCTGCTTTAGGTTTTTCATCTACAGTTGGATAGGTAGATGGACTTGTACCTTTTTCTAATTCTGGGTTTGGCTGTGGAGTAGGTTGAGGTACTAAGTTTTCTTTAAGAGTACCTACTTCAACAATCTCATCAATAGGAGGTTGAATTTCTTCTCGTACATTTGATGTTACTACACCGGTCTGACGATCAATCACATAAGATGTAATGACAGTTTTTAAACCTTTTTTACCTGGTGTTACATGACGATAGCCCTCAGGCTTGTCAGGATTTTCAATAGTACGTTTGTTAAATTCAAGTTCCTCTGTATATTGTTCTTCCTTACCACCTTTTTTGACAACTGGATTAGTACCATCTTCTACTACTTTTGAAGAAACCATTTTGTTTGTAGTATAATTACCAGCATCATCAATAGACCAATGATAAGTTTCTGAAATACGTTTAGGAGTGCCTGAAACAGTCTCATCAGGGGTTTCTTTTCCTCGTGTAGTGTCTAGTTCATAAACCGGAGGAAGATCCTCTGTCTTAGAAATATCCTCTTTAACGCCCTTTTCAATGATTTTAGGTTGCATCTTTTGAGTAACAACTGACTCGGAAGATATTTCTTCATCTGTTCTTTTACCGTTTTTAGTCTTATAAACGGTTGTTGTTTGTGTTAATTCATCTTGTCCTTCTTGAACAACTTTTTCATCACCTTTTACCTTATTGACATTGGTTGTGTACTGTGTTGTAAAACTATCAGAAACAATCGAATCAGAAACAACAGTTTCACTACCAATTAAATCAGCTTTATATGTAATAACATACTCATCTTCAACAATATTGGAAATTGATGAAGCCTCATCATAGTTATTTAAAACGTATTCACCCTTATCTACCTTAGGTAAAATAATGGCGCTTCTATCGTGTGTAAAGGATGTATTTTTATCAACTTCACCAATAGTTGTTAAACCAATCAATTCCTTATTTTCAAAGTCTAATACTTTATATTTAATGACTGATTTTGCATTATTCACTACCTCATAAATACCGACTTCAACTTCTTCATTAATAGCATCAACTACCTCAATAGTAGTATCAGAAGTAACCTCACCAGTATTTCGATCAATAGAATAAGTAGTGACTTCAGTCCTCAAGCCATTTTTACCAATGACTGAAATATTTCGATAACCTTTAGGCTTATCATTTCTTGGAATTTCATGAGAAGTAAAAGGAATTTCTGTTGACTTACGTTCTTCCTTACCACCTTTTTTGACAACTGGATTAGTACCATTTTCTACTACTTTTGAAGAAACTAATGCTTTTGTCGTATAATTGCCAGCGTCATCAATAGCCCAATGATAAATTTCTGAAATACGTTTAGGAGTGCCTGTAACAGTCTCATCAGGGGTGTCTTTCTCTCGTGTAGCGTCTAATTCATAAACAAGAGGAAGATCCTCTGTCTTAGAAATATCCTCTTTAACACCCTTTTCAATGATCTTAGGTTGCATCTTTTGAGTAACAACTGACTCGGAAGATACTTCTTCATCTGTTCTTTCACCATTTTTAGTCTTATAAACAGTTGTTGTTTGTGTTAATTCATCTTTTCCTTCTTGAACAACTTTTTCATAACCTTTTGCTTCATCAGTATTGGTTGTGTACTGTGTTGTAAAACTATCAGAAACAATCGAATCAGAAACAACAGTTTCACTACCAATTAAATCAGCACGGTAAATGATAACATATTCATCATCAGTGACATTCTCTATAGTTGAAACATCATCATAGTTATTAAGCTCATAATTTTCTGGTAAGCGAGCAATATCAGTTTTGTTGTGTTTAAATGCAGTGTTTTTATCAACTTCGCCAATAGTTGTTAAGCCAATCAATTCTTTACCTTCAAAATCCAAAACTTTGTATTTTATTGTAGATTTCCCATTATCTTCCGGTTTAGGTTGAACAAGAACTGAAAAACCTACGGTTTGACCATTTCTATCTATCAAAACAAATGGAGAATTTTCTTTCAAAACAAATCCATTATAGACAGAATCTTCAGCCATCTTTTTATTAACAATTTCTAAATAAGAATTCATGCTATTATCAATAAAAGTTATGTTCTCTAATGTTCCTAATATAGCTTCATCAAAATTATTTTCAGTTTCATCATCATCAAGCATATTATTGCCATTTAAATCTTTAAATAATTCAATATATATTAACTTTTGATCTTGTTTTAAATAATAACCATCTGCTTTTTTCTCTAAAGAATACGTGTCAACCATTAAATTCGGTTCAATAGCACTATTAGTCCTAATAATATTCCGATCAATATTAGGTGAAATATCTTGATTTGATGATAAATTTACAGTTAAATCATTTGAGATAGTTGGAGCAGAGATAGCATTCTCAATAATTGGGACTGTTAAAGTTCCAAATCCAGAAATAGTATCAACACTTAATTCTTTACTTGTTGTTAGACGACCAGGAATATCCAACCGTTTAACATCTGTAATGATGTCGCTCGAGATATTACCTGCAATTGTTAAAGTATTGACATTAGCAACTGTAATATTAGGCACATCTTTATTTAATACGACTGTTCCCGCTTGATTAGAATCTGATTCTACTCTACTAATACTGGTACTATTACTTGTTACAGTATAATTCTGACCCTTGTTTTGAATACTAATCCCATGAATAGAACTAACCTTATCATCTATCGTTACAGAATGATCTGCTGGTCTATTACCACCAACGATAATCTTTTCAAATTTTGTTTCAACTGTTGAATTTCTTAATGTGACATTAGACGAAGTATCTGTGTCAGAGCTATTTTTTGTACCTACGACTAAATTAGGACGATCAAGCCCACTAGTCCTCACATTATCAAAAACAACAGTATTATTACCAGTATAAATTGATTGTGTATTAGTTGCACCATCTCGTCTACTTGAAATATTTATATCTTTTAACGTAATATTAGCATCAAAAACTAAATCAGTCCCACGAATAGCCAGTTCATTATTACGACCATCAATTGTGATATTTTTGTTGATAACTAAATCCGAACCACCTTGCCAAACAACATCACTGACTAATGTAATCGTACCATTATCTGACACTGCATCAAGGGCTCTAGAGAAATCTTTGTATGGATTAGATTCCGAGCCATCTTCAGCGGTCGTTGTATTTTCCTCAGACAAATCTCGGACATACACAATACTCTTGCTATCATTAGGAACACTTCTAAAAACCGAGCCACTATTATCTTCTGGAGTCTCCGCTGAAGCTTTAGGGGCAAAAATAACCATCGCACCAACTAAACACGAAACACAACCTATACTTAATTTTCTTAAACTATATTTTTTTACTTCTTTTCTCATTTTTTGCTCCTTTTCATTACTATTATAACTAAGCATAAATGATAATTCAACAATTTATACAAAGCACTAACATAACTTTTAGACCCCTTTTGACTTTATCAAAAAAGTCAAGTGATTGAATAACCTAACTCATGCAAAGGTTATCCAAATACTTGACTAAAATTTCTATTACATTAGTTACTATGCCAGATATCTTGGTTATACTGTTCGATAGTACGGTCAGATGAGAAGAAACCTGCCTTAGCGATATTATGAACAACTTTCTTCATCCATAAATCTTGATCTTCATAATCAGATAGCATTTTTTCCTTAACGGCAATGTATTCTTTCAAGTCAATCAAGGTCATAAACCAATCCCTATTGACCAATTCAGCATGAAGACGGTTCAAGCGTTCTTGATTACCATGACTAAGCACAGTATCACTTAAAATAAAGTCAACTGCTTCACGGATCGTATCGTCTGACTCATAATAGTCTTTTGATACATAACCAGCTTTGTCATAAAGGTCAATAATTGTATCAGAATCTTTACCAAATGTATAGATGTTGTCCATACCAGCTAATTCAGCAATTTCAACGTTAGCACCATCCATAGTACCTAATGTCAAGGCACCATTCAACATAAACTTCATGTTACCAGTACCTGAAGCTTCTTTAGACGCTAATGAGATTTGCTCAGAAATATCAGTCGCAGGGATCAATTTTTCAGCAACTGTGACGTTGTAGTTTTCAACCAAATGAACGTTCAAGTATGGACTTACTTCTGGATCATTGTTAATGATTTCTGATAAAGCTAAAATCAAATGAATGATATCTTGTGCGATGGTGTAAGCTGGTGCAGCTTTTCCACCAAAGATAGCTGTAATCTTGCGTTTTGGTAGATGACCACGTTTGATTTCCAAATATTTGTGAATCAGATACAAGGCATTCATTTGTTGACGCTTGTACTCATGGAAACGTTTGATTTGTGTGTCAATGATAGAATTTTCATCTAGCTCAATGCCTTTATTATCTTTGAGATAACGTTTCAACGCCAATTTATTCTTGAATTTGATTTCTGCTAATTTAGCATGAACCTCTTTATCATCAGCAAATGCCAAGAGTTTTTCAAGCTTAGTCGCATCTTCAAGATACTCATCACCAATTAATTCCTTGATGTAAGCTGCAAGGTCTTGGTTTGCGAATTCTAACCAACGACGGAAAGTGATACCATTTGTCTTGTTGTTGAATTTGTCAGGATACAATTCATAGAAACCTTTTAATTCAGATTGTTTTAAGATTTCTGTATGGAGAGCAGCAACCCCGTTGACTGATGTGGCAAAGTGGATAACCATGTGTGCCATGTGAACGCGACCACTCTCATCAATGATGTGAAGAGCAACATCTGGTACATATTGAGCAACCATTGCATCCAAACGCTCGATGATCCCTACCAAGTGTGGTACAACTTCGTTGAGGTAATCAAGAGGCCACTTTTCTAAAGCTTCTGCCAAGATAGTATGGTTTGTGTATCCAATCATTTGTTTAACAATCTCAACTGCTTCTTCAAATGACATACCGTGCTTGTCTGTCAAGAGACGGATAAGCTCTGGAATAACAAGTGATGGGTGAGTGTCATTGATTTGGACATAAGCATAATCAGCAAGGTCATGAACATTTGAACCACGCTCAATCGCTTCATCAATCAACAATTGAGCAGCATTCGATACCATAAAGTATTGTTGGTAAATACGGAGTAATTCTCCATTTTTATCAGAATCATCTGGGTACAAGAAGAGCGTCAAGTTCTTTTGAATATCTGTCTTGTCAAATGAAATACCGTTCTCTACCAAACCATAGTCAACTCCTTCAATATCGAATAAGTTGAGGTAGTTTTTAGTTTCTTTCTTATAACCAAGAACATCCATACGATCCAAGCGAGATTTCAATGTAAAATGCTTAAATGGTACATCATAGCTAATATCAGTTGGCACTAACCAGCTATCGCTTTCAATCCAATGGTTTGGTTCAGCATCTTGTTGGTTATCTTTAAACACTTGTTTAAACAGACCAAAGTGGTAGTTCAAACCAACACCCTCACCATTGATACCAAGGCTTGAGATAGAATCAATAAAACATGAGGCTAGTCGACCTAAACCACCGTTACCTAGAGATGGTTCTGGTTCGATGTCTTCAATCTTACTGATTGACTTACCAGCTTTTTCCAACTCTTCTTTAACATCTTGATAAATTCCTAAGTTAATCAAGTTGTTTGAAAGTAATTTACCAATCAAGAACTCTGCTGAGATATAGTAAACCTTTCTTTTAGCCGTATTTTTACCTTTAGTTGCTGCTGCTTCTTTGACAAAGTTCAACAACTCTACATACGTTTCACGGTCTGACAACTCACTTAGTTGTTTACCAGTAGTTTTTTCGACATAGTCTACAAATTTAGTCATTTTTTTCGTTCCCCCTATTATATAGTTTGGTTAGTTTGATGAGATAGTCTTTACGTTCCTGAGTCAAATCAGCAGGATTCATACGCCACTCCCAGTTACCACCAACAGTTGATGGCCTGTTCATACGACTATCTTCACCTAAATCTAAGATATCTTGCATGGTAGCAATGGCAGTGTTGCTCACTGTACCAAACAATACTCTTAGCATAGCCTGCGTAACAGGCTCGATTGGTTTACGGTTACTGTATTCATCAACATATTCTTGTTGTTCAACAGTGAGATTATCATACCAACCATTTACCACTTCATTATCGTGCGTTCCTGTATAAGCTATGCTATTTGGAACACAAGCATGTGGGCTGTCAATACTCTTACCTTCAACATCGTAGAAGCCAAATTCGAGCACCTTCATGCCAGGGAAGCCACAAGCTGCCAACAATTGACGCGCTTTTTCATCAATGTTCCCCAAGTCTTCTGCGATGATTGGAAGTTCACCAAGCTCTTCTTTAACTGCTCTGAAGAGGTCATAGCCTGGACCAGGTTGCCAGCTACCATTCTTGGCTGTTTCTTCTTTGGCATCAACTTGCCAAAAATCCGAAAAGCCTTTGAAATGGTCAATGCGAAGGTAATCATAAAGCTTAAAGCTTTCTCTGATACGGTAAATCCACCAACCATAGCCTGTTGCTCTATGCATATCCCAATCGTAGATTGGATTGCCCCAATACTGACCATCAGCACTAAAGCCATCAGCAGGTACACCAGCAACATAGAGCGGTTGACGGTTTTCATCAACTTTGAAAAGTTCTGGTGTAATCCACATTTCAACACTATCTGCTGAAACGTAAATTGGCATATCTCCTATAATAGCAATATTTTTGCTATTAGCATAGTGTTTCAACTCGAACCACTGTTTGAAGAAGAAATATTGGCAAACCTTGTGATAGGAGATTTTATCACTCAGTAAGTCTCTATAATGGGCTAAGGTATCTGGTTGACGCATAACAGCATCTCTGTCTGGCCAGTCAGCCAACGACACATTGTTAAAATGTTCTTTAAGAGACATGAATTCTGCGTAATCATGTACCCAGCCATTTTCTGCTTCAAAACGAGCGTAATCATCTTTGACATCGTCGTTAGCTAAAAAGTTAGCGACTGCCTTTTCCAAAATAGGACGGCGTGCGTTAAAGATACGTTCGTAGTCAACACGCTCTGGATTGTCACCAAAATTGACCTTGTCAAAATCTGATTGTTCTAAAAAACCATCCTTAGCTAATAAGTCAAAATCAATCAAATGAGTATTTCCAGCTACAGCTGAGAAAGATTGGTATGGTGAATCACCATAACTCGTTGTTGTCAATGGCAATAATTGCCAGTAGGTTTGCTTCGTTTCGACAAGAAAGTCCACAAAATCATAAGCTGATTGACCAAATGTCCCTACACCGAACGGGCCAGGTAGAGAGGTGATATGCATCAAGACACCACTTGCACGTTTTTCCATTGTTGTTCTCCTTGTTTTTTAATCTATTTTGATTTTAACGCAAACGCTTGCGTAAGTCAAGTGTTTTCCTGAAAAAGTTATTCAGTTTTTTATCACACTCCCCAAACACCATATAAATTAGTCGTTTAAGTCAACCGTAAGCACTTATTTATAAGCAAACAGTGTTTTTAAAAAAAACTAGGTTCTAATCAACCTTACCAAGAATGAGATAGGTCTTGGTGAGGATAATTGAACCTAGTTTTAGATATGTGTTTATAGCATAGCTTTATACTTTATAAGCAGAGCTAACAGCTATGAATAACGTGAACTGGAATTACTCTGTCTCTCTTATTAAGCTAACTAACGGGGTGTTGATTTCATCAAATTACGCACACTCTCTCTTTTCTTCAACGTAAAAGGTACTGTGACCTTCTCAGACAATTTAGTAGGATCATTGATCTTTTCCAAAAGGCGAGTTAAGCTAGTTCGACCGAGATTAGTGATGTTAATATCAAATGTAGATAAATAGGGGTGAATAATCTTTGAATATACCGAATTATTGAAAGATACAATTGAAATATCATCTGGAACCTTGATACCATAAAACGATAAAAATTGAATCACTCGCACCGATACCATATCATCAATAACAACAAGACCAGTGATGTTTTTTTGACGGATCGTCTCAATCAAAATATCTAATTGATTAGGGTGATGCCTATCAAAAAAGGCACTATCATGTGTAGTTAGACCTAGCTTATGCGATTCCAGAAAATAACCTGTATAACGTTCAGAATAGACTTCACCTTCTTGGTCATCTGTCACAAAAAGGATATTTTGATGACCATTATCATGAAGATATTCCACAGCTGTCTTAGCCATCAGCTGATTATCATTATCAATGTAAGTAATCTCGTTTTCAAATCCTTCAGGCGTACCAACTACGACAAAAGGAATTTCATTCTTCATTAAATACGAACGGACAGGATCATCTTTTTCTGAATATAAAACAATGAAACCATCAACTCTTTTTTGCCGATACATCAGGGCAACATTCTCAACCAAACCCTCCAAAGAGTGACTGGTCGCAATCGAAATCGTAAAGTCTTGTTTCTTAGCTTCAGCGTTTATCGTTGTTAAGATTTCCATGAAAAAGGGTTGACTAACACGGTCAGGTTTTGTCAACGGCGGCAAGACAACCCCTACAGAATAGGTCAAGCCACTAGCCAACATCTGCGCTGCAACGTTAGGCACATAGCCGAGTTCAAGCATGGCCTTACGCACCCTATCTTTTGTTTTTTGGGATATGGCAGAGCTGTCCTTCAAGGCACGACTAACCGTTGAGGCATTAACACCTGCTCTCTCGGCAACATCTTTGATGGTTACCATCGGCTTCTCCTTTCTGTCATCACTATTGATAGAGACTACTTTTCTTTTTTTAATGTTCAAAATGATATAGACCTATTTTACACTAGTTTGTCTTATTTGGATAGCTGAAAATAATAACTTGTTGAAGTTTATCACTAAAAATCCTTAACAGTTTTATTCTGTTTTTCAAAACCATCTACATTTAGTAAAAATGATCTTAATTAAAGACGTACTTTGACACAGAAAGCATCCCAAGGCTCTAAGTGAAGATTCGATAGACTCTCTGGAATAATACCATTGGTAATAATCACTTCTGACAAATCAGCTTTGGTATTAAAGATTTGAAGGTCGTCAGAAACATTAACTACAACCAAATAAGATGCTGTTTCTGTTTTACGCAAATAAGCAAAGACCTTATCCTCTGTATTTAGTAATTCATAATCCGCATCAATCAACCAATCTTCTGTCTGTCGTAGTCGAACAAGGTTCTGATAAGTATAGAAAATCGAATTTTGATCTAATAAAGCATCTGCGACGTTGATTTTATCATAGTTTGGATTAACGGCTAACCATGGTTCACCTGTGGTAAAACCAGCTTGTGCTGTATTATCCCATTGCATCGGGGTACGGGCATTATCACGCCCAATAACACGAATAGCATCTAAAATAGCTTCATCAGAACGCCCATTGTCCTTAGCTTCACGGGCAAAATTCAGACTTTCAATATCATTAACTTGCTCAAGACGTTCAAATGGAAAATTGGTCATCCCAATTTCCTCACCTTGATAAATGTAAGGTGTGCCACGCATCAAATGTAAAAGAATAGCTAGGGCTTTGGCAGATTTTTCACGGTAATAGCTCGCATTACCCCAGATAGAAAGTACTCTTGGCAAATCATGATTGTTCCAAAAAAGGGAATTCCAACCATCTGCAATACTTAACTCAGTTTGCCACTTACTTAAAATCGTTTTTAATTTCGGCACATCAAGTTGCGTATAAGCCCACTTATCTTGTCCTTCTAAATGTTGTAAACCAATATGTTCAAATTGGAAAACCATCGATAATTCTTGATTTTCTGGCTTTGAATATTGTTTGGCTATCTCGGGAGTCGCTCCCCATGTTTCGCCAACAGTTAATAAATCTTTATCTTTTAGGGTAGCTTGGTGCATTTCTTTCAAATAATCATGAAGTTTTGGCCCATTATTAGCAATCAACTGATCAGGAATTTTACCAATCATATCAATCACGTCCATCCTAAACCCAGAAATGCCCTTGTCAACCCAAAAACGCATCATCTCATAGACTTTTTGGCGAAGTTCTTCATTTTCCCAGTTTAAATCAGGTTGCTTTTTACTAAAGAAATGAAGATAATACTGACCTGAAGCCTCATCGAATTCCCATGCCGAGCCACCAAAGATAGAGGTTAATTCATTTGGCTTATCTCGCCAGATATAAAAATCGCGTTCTGGACTATCTGGATTTTGCTTAGCTTCAACAAACCAAGCATGTTCATCAGAAGTATGGTTGACTACCAAATCCATGATAATGCGAATGTTACGCTTCTTTGCCTCACTAAAAAGCATTTCCATATCTGCCATTGTACCAAAACACTCAGCAATAGCTTCATAATCAGAGATATCATAACCATTATCGTCCATAGTACTTTGGTAAACTGGCGATAACCAAATGGCTGTAATGCCAAGTGTTTCCAAATAATCTAATTTCGAAATAATTCCTTGTAAATCACCGATACCATCACCATTACTATCCATAAATGATTTTGGATAAATTTGATAAATTGTAGCCTTGTGCCACCATCTTTTTTCCATAACTTCCTCCGTCTTATTGACTAATGAGTTAAGCAAACTCTTCCTTATTGGTAAACAGATAAAATGATAGAACAAATCTAACCGAGCTCTTATAAGATTGGCGTATATCTAGCCTTTTATAGAGACAAGAGCAATTACATAGAATACAGGCCTTCACTTTTTAAACAGCGAGCCATTAAACACTCTCATTCCAAAATTTATCTCATGTTTACCTTTACGGTTACCATTTTACATCAATTTGATGAAATTTCAAGAGGTTTAGGCAAACGATTGCATTTTCAACTAATATTTTTTCTTTAGGATGTATTTCTTTAAAAATTTTTTAAAAAAATCGAAAAAAACACTTGACATTTTTTGCAAACGGTTGCATAATAGGTATGTAACAAATATAAAAACTGTTTCAGGGAGGAAACACAACATGACAAATTGGAAAAAATTGCTCGTTAGCTCAGCTAGCTTAACATTAGCAGCTGGACTTTTAGTAGCTTGTGGTGCTGACAAAAAAGAAAGCACAGAAACAAAAGAGGCTACATCAGATGCTTCTACACTTAAACTTTGGGTACCAACTGGTGCTAAAGAATCTTACAAAGATATTGTTGCTCAATTTGAAAAAGACTCAGGTTTCAAAGTTCAAGTAATTGAATCTGAAGATCCAAAAGCACAAGAAAAAATCAAAAAAGATCCAAGTACAGCAGCTGATGTCTTCTCATTACCACATGACCAACTTGGTCAATTAGTTGAGTCTGGTGTTATCCAAGAAATCCCAGCTGATTACTCTGATGAAGTTGCTGCAAGCGCAACTGAACAAGCTGTTGCTGGTGCTCAATATAAAGGTAAAACATACGCCTTCCCATTTGGTATCGAATCTCAAGTTCTCTTCTACAATAAGTCTAAATTAACTGAAGAAGATGTTAAGAACTATGAAACATTGACTGAAAAAGGTAAGTTCGGTGCGACTTACAAACAAATGAACGCTTATGCAACTGGACCACTCTTCATGTCAGTTGGTAACACATTATTCGGTGAGTCTGGTGAAGATGTTAGTGGCACAAACTGGGGTAACGAAGCTGGTGTATCAGTACTTCAATTCGTTGCAGACCAAAACAACAACCCAGGTTTCGTTAACCTTGACGGCAGCAACGTGATGTCATCATTCGGTGAAGGCAAAGTTGATGCTATTGAAACTGGACCATGGGACTACCAAGCAGCTCAAGATGCTATCGGTGCTGAAAACCTTGGCGTAACAGTTTACCCAACAATCACAATTGGTGGCCAAACTGTTCAACAAAAAGCCTTCATGGGTGTAAAACTCTACGCAGTTAACCAAGCTCCAGCTAAAGGTGATGCTAAACGTATCGCTGCAAGCTACAAACTTGCTTCATACCTTTCAAACGCTGAAAGCCAAGCAAATCAATTCAAAACTCGTAACATCATCCCTGCTAACAAAGAAGTTCAAGCCACTGAAGACGTACAATCTAACGTTCTTGCACAAGCTGTTATCAAGATGGGTTCTTCAAGCGAGTACACTGTAGTTATGCCTAAACTTAGCCAAATGGGTACTTTCTGGACTGAAAGTGCAGCAATCTTGAGCGATGCATACAACGGAGATATCAAAGCAGACGAATACCTTGCTAAATTACAACAATTTGACAAAGATATCGCTTCTGCTGAATAATACAGTTATTCATCAAGCTGATTAGTAAAACTAACAAGAAGCAAGATTAACCTAGCTAACTATTGCGAGGGAGTGGACGAACACAACATAATAGGGGTTCAGTCCCTCCCTATTTTGATTTTGTCAAACAAACTTAGTGTTTTTTAGCAAAAATCAGCTTAACCAATGACATCTCTACATTCCATTTTTAGAAAGGAAATGACTATGGCCATGTCTAGTTCATTTAACCAAGTGACTGTTTCAGACGCCTTTAAAAAAGGCGGAACAGACATTAAACTATCGTTTCTTATTATGGGATTCGCTAACCTTGTTAACAAACAACTTGTAAAAGGATCCCTATTCTTACTCAGCCAAATTCTATTCATCATTGCTTTTATCACCCAAGTCATTCCTGCACTCGGTGGTCTGATTACCTTAGGTACACAAACACAAGGTATGGCCGAGCAGGAAATTGACGGCATTAAAATTCAGGTAGCTGTCGAAGGTGATAATTCAATGCTGATGTTGATTTTTGGTCTCGCATCTATCATCTTCTGCTTAGTTTTTGCCTACATTTATTGGTGTAATCTAAAAAGTGCTAGAACAATCTACATTCGCAAGCAAAATGGTGAAAAAATACCAACATTTATCGAAGATTTTAGAACATTAGCAGATGGTCGTTTCCATATGACCTTAATGGCAATTCCATTGATCGGTATCTTGCTCTTCACTATCGTTCCTTTGGTTTACATGATTTCCCTTGCCTTTACCAACTTTGACCATAACCACCTTCCTCCAAAATCATTATTTGACTGGGTTGGTTTTAGTAACTTTGGTAACATCTTGAGTGGTCGTATGGCCGACACCTTCTTCCCAGTTCTTTCTTGGACTTTGATTTGGGCAGTTTTTGCGACTGTAACCAACTTCTTCTTTGGTATCGTCCTTGCCCTTTTGATTAACACTAAGGGATTAAAATTCAAGAAGATGTGGCGTACAATCTTTGTTATCACCATTGCAGTACCACTCTTTATCTCATTATTGGTTATGAGAAATCTTCTCAATGATGTTGGTCCTTTGAACAATTTATTGATGAACATCGGTTTGATTTCTGAACCTATCCCGTTCTTATCACATCCAACATGGGCAAAATTCTCAATCATTATGGTTAACATGTGGGTCGGTATCCCTTATACCATGCTAATTGCGACTGGTATCATCATGAACCTACCTGCTGAACAGATTGAAGCAGCTGAGATTGATGGAGCAACAAAATTCCAAGTGTTTAAGTCTATTACTTTCCCACAAATTTTGCTCATCATGACACCTACACTTATCCAACAATTCATTGGTAACATCAACAACTTCAACGTTATCTATCTCCTCACTGGTGGTGGTCCAACTAACTCTGATTTCTATCAAGCAGGAAGTACAGACCTCTTGGTAACGTGGTTGTATAAATTGACTGTAACAGCTGCTGACTATAACATCGCCTCTGTTATCGGTATCATTATCTTTGCCTTATCTGCTGTATTTAGTTTATTAGCTTATACACGCACTGCATCTTACAAAGAAGGGACGGCTAAATAATGAAAAATAAAAAAAGACTTCGTCTAGCCTCTGTCTATGTCTTACTAACAGTGTTATCAATCATCTGGCTTTTCCCGATTGCTTGGGTATTTCTTTCAAGTATCCGTGGCGAAGGAACAGCCTACGTTAGTTACTTTATACCAAAAACATTTACACTTAATAACTACATCAAGCTATTCACCAACGACTCCTTCCCATTTGGACGTTGGTTCATGAACACCTTGTTTGTTGCAACAATGACGTGTATCTTATCAACATTTATCACTGTTGCCATGGCCTACTCACTTAGCCGTATTAAGTTTAAATTCAGAAATCGTTTCTTGAAATTAGCCCTTGTCTTGAACATGTTCCCTGGTTTCATGAGTATGATTGCAGTTTACTACATCTTAAAAGCTCTTGGGTTAACACAAACCTTGACTGCCTTAATCCTCGTTTATTCAGCTGGTGCTGCATTAGGATTCTACATCGCTAAAGGTTTCTTTGATACCATTCCATATTCACTTGATGAATCAGCTATGATTGACGGGGCAACTCGTATGGATATCTTCTTTAAGATTACTCTTCCATTATCAAAACCAATCATCGTTTATACTGCTCTTCTTTCATTTATGGGACCTTGGGTCGATTTTATCTTCGCTCAAGTTATCCTTGGTGATGCAACAAGTAAATATACTGTTGCCATTGGACTCTTCTCAATGCTGCAAGTAGACACTATCAATGAATGGTTCATGCCATTTACAGCTGGTTCAATTCTTATCGCAGTTCCAATCACAATCCTCTTTATCTTCATGCAAAAATACTACGTTGAAGGTATCACTGGCGGATCTGTTAAATAAACAATTTCATCGGCACTAAAAAAGGAATTTCATTATGACAACTTTAAAATTAAACAAGATTTACAAAAAATACCCAAATAGCACTCACTACTCTGTTGAAAATTTCAACCTTGATATCAAGGACAAAGAATTTATCGTTTTCGTTGGGCCTTCTGGTTGTGGTAAATCAACAACGCTTCGTATGATTGCAGGTCTTGAGGATATCACAGAAGGTGAATTCTATATTGACGACGTGTTAATGAACGACGTTGCGCCTAAAGACCGTGATATTGCAATGGTTTTCCAAAACTACGCCCTCTACCCACACATGACTGTTTACGATAACATGGCTTTTGGTCTTAAACTGCGTAAATACCCAAAAGATGATATTGACAAACGTGTTCGTGAAGCTGCCGCAGTTCTTGGTTTGACAGAGTTCTTAGAACGCAAGCCAGCTGATTTGTCAGGTGGTCAACGCCAGCGTGTAGCGATGGGACGTGCTATCGTTCGTGATGCCAAAGTGTTCTTGATGGATGAGCCATTATCAAACCTTGACGCTAAACTTCGTGTCTCAATGCGTGCAGAGATTGCTAAAATCCACCGTCGTATCGGGGCAACAACAATCTACGTTACACATGACCAAACAGAGGCAATGACACTTGCAGATCGTATTGTTATCATGAGTGCCACTAAAAACCCTGAAGGAACTGGTACGATTGGACGTGTAGAACAAATCGGTACCCCGCAAGAACTTTACAACGAACCAGCAAACAAATTCGTGGCAGGCTTCATCGGTAGCCCAGCAATGAACTTTATGGAAGTCACTATCCATGAAACAACTATTGAAACTGCTGATGGCTTCCACATCGCCCTTCCTGAAGGACAAGCTAAGAGCCTCTCTAAAGCTGGTTACATGGGCAAAAAAGTGACTTTTGGTATCCGTCCTGAAGACATTTCAAGTAACCAAATTGTCCACGATACTTATCCTAATGCCACAATTAAAGCCGAAGTCGTTGTATCAGAGTTACTTGGTAGCGAAACAATGCTTTATGTCAAGAATGGTCAAAATGAGCTATCTGCCCGTGTAGATGCCCGTGACTTCCACCAACCTGGAGAGATCGTTGAATTAACACTCAATGTTGGTAAAGGACATTACTTTGACCTTGAAACAAACAAACGTATTTCAATGAAATAATAATCATACTCAAAAACAGACAAGACCTCCCTGAACTTGTCTGTTTTTTTGTTATTATCAGTTTCTCAAATTAACCTATAACATACCTTGTCATAAAAAATAAGAGACTGGAATTTTTCCTGCCTCTTATATCGTTAATCACTGACGCTTTATGAATATAATAGAAAGATTGATTGTCCAATAATGGTTATGAAACTTCAATAGCAATATCTGCCCCAAGCGCACGCAGTTTATCAATAATATTAGAATAGCCACGTAGGATGAATTCAATATTGCTAATTTCTGTACGACCTTCAGCCATTAAACCTGCAGTTACCAAGCATGCTCCTGCACGTAAATCTGTTGCCTTTACTGAGCTTCCTTGAAGTTGATTTGGACCATGATAAACAATTTGACCACTTACAACAGAAATTGAGGCTCCCATACGTGCCAATTCATACACATGATTCGTTCGCTTTTCGTAAATAGTATCCATTATTTTACCCTGACCTGAAGCCTTAAGTAATAATGGCGTTAATGGTTGCTGTAAATCAGTTGCAAATCCTGGATAAGGTGCTGTTTTTATATTGACTGCTTTGAGTTTATCCTGTTTTTCAACAAAAATACTATCCTGTTCAATCGTCATTTTGACACCCATTTCTTCAAGTTTTGCTATAAAACCTTCCAAATGTTCATACAAGACATTTGTAATTCTAACACCTTCACCGATAGCAGCTGCCAATGCAATATAAGTACCGGCTTCAATGCGATCGGGAATAACTTGATGACGTGTTCCATTAAGTCTATTAACGCCTTCAATAGTAATAACATCAGTACCAGCCCCTCGAATATGCGCCCCCATATTATTTAACAAGGTAGCAACATCGATAATCTCAGGTTCACGAGCTGCATTTTCAATCACAGTTTTACCATTTGCTTTTACAGCAGCTAACATAGTATTGATGGTAGCACCCACAGATACCGTATCCATAAAGATATGACTTCCATGTAAACTACGGCTTTCTGTCGCAATTTTCATAGCATCTCCTTGATAAGAAATACTAGCACCCATTGCTTCAAATGCTTTAAGGTGTAAGTCAATAGGACGTGGCCCTAAGTCACAACCGCCAGGTAAACCCACAACAGCCTGTCCAAAGCGTCCCAATAGACTGCCATAAAAATAGTAAGAAGCTCGAAGACTATTGATTTTACCATAAGGCATCGGCATATCTTTGACGTTTCGTGGATCAATTGATAAAGTCTCACCATCACGTGTGACTATTGCTCCCATAGATTCCATAATATCAATCAAACTATCAACATCACTAATTTCAGGAACACCGTCTAAAATTACAATATCGTCTGCTAAAATAATAGCTGGTATCAAGGCAACAACACTATTTTTAGCACCTGAAACAGCCACTTGTCCAGATAATGGTTTCCCCCCATTAATCACAATTTTTCTCATACTGGTTCAATCTTTCTTAACTTATTGTCAACCTTTTAATTCTACCATATAATGAGCTAATTGACAAATAAATCTATCTATATTCACCACTTCTACTTGGTGTTTTTTTACAGCACTTCAAACTAGTAAAAAGAAGCCAGAGAATCCAGCTTCTGATGTATCATCACAATATATTTTGCAACCATGGATAGTCGTTTTCGATAAATGAAACACTCAACTGTCGTCTTAGTGACTGATAGCTTTCTTCAAAGCCTCAACCTTATCCAATCTTTCCCATGGTAAATCAATATCTGTTCGTCCCATATGACCATAAGCTGCCGTTTGACGATAAATAGGTCGTTTCAAATCTAACATCTTAATGATACCAGCAGGGCGTAAATCAAATTGCTCACGGACAGCTTTTTCAAGTAACGACTCTGAAACAGTGCTTGTTCCAAAAGTATCAACCCTTACAGAAACTGGATGAGCAACCCCAATAGCATAAGCTAACTGAACTTCTGCTTTTTTAGCCAGACCAGCAGCAACAATATTTTTAGCAATATAGCGAGCTGCATAAGAGGCTGAACGGTCAACTTTAGTCGCATCCTTACCAGAAAAAGCTCCTCCTCCATGTCGTGAATAACCACCGTAAGTATCAACGATAATTTTACGACCTGTTAAACCAGAGTCACCTTGAGGCCCTCCGATAACAAAACGGCCTGTTGGATTGATAAAGAAACGTGTTTGTTCATCAAGATAATTTTGTGGAATAATCGTTTTAATCACTTGATCTATAATATCTTGATGAAGTTGTTCATTAGTCACATGAGGATCATGTTGTGTAGAAATAACCACTGTATCTACACGAACAGGTTGATCATGTTCATCATATTCTACAGTGACCTGACTTTTAGCATCTGGCCGTAAGTAGGTTAACGTTCCTGTCTTACGTAATTCTGCCAATCGACGTACCAACTGATGTGCCAATGAAATCGGTAAAGGCATCAATTCTGGCGTCTCATCAACTGCAAATCCAAACATTAAGCCTTGATCACCTGCACCAACTAAATCTAAGTCATCGTGTTCACTGTTTTCACGCGCTTCGAGGGCTTCATTGACACCTTGAGCAATATCTGGAGATTGTTCAACAAGTGATGGATGGACACCAACTGATTCAGCAGAAAAACCATATTCTGCGTTAGTATAACCAATATCTGCAATTGTATCACGAACAACTCTATTAATATCAACATAAGCTGTTGTTGAAATCTCACCAAAGACATGAACTGTCCCTGTATACACAGCAGTTTCAGCAGCCACATGAGCATCTGGGTCTTGTTCCAAAATAGCATCTAAAATAGCATCTGAAATTTGGTCTGCAATCTTATCTGGATGTCCCTCCGAAACCGACTCAGACGTGAAAAGTTTACGTTCTGACATAAAAATGTCCCCCTTTTAATAAAAAATGATAGCTTCAAATTAGTCAACAGTTGACCAACCATTAGCTTGTTAAAAAGTTACAAAGCACTAACCGATACTATACTATCGGTTACCTTTTCGGGACTAATTAACATTACTATTTTACCACGATTTCCTTATTATGCCAGTTTTTTCTTTTGAAAATTAGCATCACTGAACAACAGCCAAAATCGGACATAATAATATCACTTGAATAGCTATTTAATGCTACAAAAAAGCACTACTTTTTTGTCAACGATGCTGATATAAATGACGTATAAAGCTCCTCAGGACGATTTGGGCGACTTTGTAATTCTGGATGGTACTGAGCCGCTACAAAAAATGTCTTATCTGCTAACTCTACAATCTCCATTAAGCGATTATCTGGAGACACGCCAGAGAAGATGAAACCAGCTGCTTCAAATTGTTCTCTATAGCGTGTATTAAACTCATAACGATGACGATGACGACGTTCTACAACTTCTTTTTGATAAGCTGTAGCTGCTCTACTTCCTTGTTTCAAACGGCAAGGATATAGCCCTAAACGTAGAGTCCCACCTAAATCTTCAACATCAATCTGATCTCGCATAATATCAATGATTGGATACGCTGTATCAGGATCTAGTTCAGTCGAATTAGCCCCGTCTAGCTTTAATACATTCCTCGCAAATTCAACACAGGTCAACTGCATTCCCAAGCAAATTCCTAACATAGGAACATCATTTTCTCTAGCATATCTTATCGCAGTGATTTTTCCTTCCGTTCCTCTTTGACCAAAACCACCTGGTACTAAGATACCTTGAACGTCTGACAGTTCATCAAACACGTTTTCTTCTGTCAATTCAGTTGCATTTACCCATTTTAAATCAATGGCTACATCATTAGCATAGCCCGCATGTTTCAGCGCTTCAACCACAGAAATATAGGCATCTGGTAATTCAACGTACTTACCAACTAAAGCGATTTTTACAGTCTTTTTCAAAGACATTACCTTATTTACCATAAGCGTCCACTCTGTCATATCTGCCACTGGTGTGTCTAATTTAAGATGATCACAAACAATCTGATCCATTCCTTGCGCTTGTAAATTTAATGGAATTTGATAGAGATGTTCAACATCAAGAGACTCAATGACAGCTTCTGGAGCAACATCACAAAACTGAGCCAGCTTATTTTTAATAGCTTGTTCGACTGGCATCTCTGTCCGAATAACTAGCATGTTAGGCTGAATGCCTAAACCTCTTAACTCTTTTACCGAGTGCTGTGTTGGCTTAGTCTTCATCTCACCAGCAGCTTTTAAATAGGGTAATAATGTCGTATGAATATACATAACATTTTCAGAACCCACTTCAGCCTTCATTTGTCGAAGTGCCTCTAAAAATGGTAAACTCTCAATATCACCGACAGTACCACCAACTTCGGTAATAATCACATCTGCATCTGTCAGCTGTGCAGCACGCTTAATTTTATCTTTCAAAGCATCTGTAATATGAGGAATCACCTGAACAGTTGCTCCCAAATACTCTCCACGACGCTCTTTACGTAGAACTTCACTGTAAATTTTACCCGTTGTAACATTTGAAAAACGATTCAGGTTAATATCAATAAAGCGCTCATAATGGCCTAAATCAAGATCGGTTTCTGCACCGTCATCTGTCACATAGACCTCACCATGCTGATAGGGACTCATTGTCCCAGGGTCAATATTGATATAAGGATCAAATTTTTGGATAGTTACTTTCAAACCACGATTCTTTAATAACCGTCCCAAACTAGCAGCTACAATACCTTTACCAATAGATGAAACTACTCCACCTGTTACAAAAATATACTTTGTCATTTTCCACTCCTTTTCTGATGACTTATTGAGTATAACTAATCTAGGGAAAATAAAAAAATGCTCCCCTAACCTTTAGGAGAGCCATGACCTCAAAAGAGGTGCCCAGTTAAAACTATAACTTAAAATCTCATATTTGTCAATCTAAATTAGCAAAAACTAAGATCATATCATTGCATTTATCATTAAGAAACCAACACGAACACTTAACTTTACAAATAAGAGTTGCTATAGACAGAGGCACTAGCCTTTCAGTTGGTAAAGATCAATAATGATATCGTCCGGTCCTTGAACCAACATTGAATAAGTTCCCCAATCAGTGATATAGGGGTCTTTGATAATAGAGATTCCCAACATCTTCAGACGTTCAAACTCCTTCTCGAGAGTCTTAACTTCTAAATGAATTGTCAAACGACTTGTTTCTCCTATTTTCACTTTTGTAAGCATCAATATATAATCAGCAATTGTTAGTTGCGCAAAGTTATCATCTGAAAAATCAGCTTCAACTTGTAAGAGGGTCTCAAAAAAAGAGTTTGCCTCATGCACATTTTCAACATAAAGCGTTAATTGATTCAATAACATCTACCGACCTCCTAATCATCAATTCGCTCAATTTTAGCAGCTAAGAAATCAAAGCCTTCTGGAATAAAACGATCATCTTTTTCAACTGCTATAGGAGCTGTCTGAGACTTCATCTTCTGTGCAAACTCAGCTCTAATACTATTGAAATCACGTTTTGGCACAGCTAGGATATTGGGCGAAAAACCTGCTACTTTACTCATAATATTTCCAAAAATAGCATTCAAATCCTGTCGCTTCATAGCTTGTTCAGCATTGAAAGCCGCCTCAAAGGCTAAGATAGCATTTTCACTATTAGCCAAGACAGGCTCTGAACCGAGTAAGAGAGCCCTATCTTGAGGACTCAGACTATCCAAAATCTCATTCCACGCTTCTTTCAAGGCATCTAAATAAGCTCTTGATTGCTGACTATCAACAACGGTTTCTTCCATAATCGTCATAATTTTCACTTTATCAACCTTAAAAGAGGTATTATTAGGACGTCTCACTTCAGTAGGAGATACTGATACCGTTATGCCAGTTGCTGTCATTTGCTCAATCGTTGTCTTTAGCTGCTGTACTTGCTGACGTAAGGACCTCACCTCTTCAAAGAGTTCATCATTTGATGCCGACTCTCCACTGACACCATCTACCAGCTTAACAGTCATCATCTCAGTATAGATTTTGGGATTTAATCCTGCTTTAATATCTGGTAAGGACTGGGTCACTGTATCAATAAAGGCTAGAATTCGGCTTTGTTCAATGCTTAGATTTTCTGAAAAACCATTACTATCAAAGAGAGCAGTGCCACCTGCTTTTACGATTAATAAATCACGTAAATAGTATAAGAGATCTGTGGCAAAGCGCGTCATACTTTTACCACTTTCAAAAATCAATTCTAGCTGCTCAAGTGCCTTCGACATATCTTTATGAATAAGAGCAGTAACGTAATTATCCAAAGAAGATAAAGCAATGCTACCCGTCATCTCTTGGGCAATATCCAAGGTTAAACCGTGACCTCCACCCAAACTGAGAGCCTGATCCAATATTGACAAGGCATCACGCATACCACCTTCAGCACGTCGTGAAATCATGGTTATCGCTTCATCATCAAAAGCAATCCCTTCTTGGTTCAATATCCACATCAAATGTGTCTTGATATCAGCTAATTTTATGGCTTTGAACTCAAAACGTTGAACGCGAGACAAAATCGTAGCAGGTATTTTATGTAATTCTGTCGTTGCTAAAATAAAAACAACATTTTCAGTTGGTTCTTCTAAGGTTTTCAAAAGGGCATTGAAAGCGCCTGTCGATAACATGTGAACTTCATCGATAATATAGACCTTGTAAGTGGCACGACTTGGGGCATAGGTTGATTTATCACGAATGTCACGAATTTCATCCACACCATTATTTGATGCCGCATCAATCTCAATCACATCCTCCAAGCTCCCTTTGGTAATAGCTTGACACAAATCACAGATATTACAAGGTTCACCATCAACTTGATTTGGACAATTCATCGCCTTCGCAAAAATTTTTGCTGCACTCGTTTTACCTGTCCCTCTTGGACCTGAAAAAAGATAAGCATGACTGATTTTTCCTGTCGCCACAGCTTGTTTTAACGTCGTTGAAATGACTGTTTGACCAACCATCTCTGCAAAAGTCTGGCTCCTATATTTACGATAAAGGGCTTGATACATTACTTATCCACTCCAAACATTCCTAAATCCCAATGACTTTTAGACACAAGCAAATCAACAAAAGCTTCGAGATAAGCTTGGTCAATTTCATCATAATCGGCTATAAAACGGGAATCCAAATCCAATACTCCCAACAGTCGATCATCTTTCAGTATTGGTACCACAATTTCACTTCTAGCTGTTGCATCACAAGAGATGTAGTTGGCATGCTTTGTGACATCATCAACAATCATGGTTTCCCTTTTCTGTGCCGATTCTCCACAGACACCCTTCCCAATGCCAATATGAACACAAGAGACGCCTCCTTGAAAAGGGCCCAAAATCAATTCTTTACCATCATAGAGATAAAAACCTGTAAAGACTGAGTTGGGTAATGTGTTATTCAAGAGAGCACTAGCATTTGACAGATTAGCTAGTAAATTCGTCTCATTAGCAAAAAGCCCTTCTGCCTGAGCCATCATCAATTTATAAGCTTCAATTTTTCTTGTCTTTTCCATACCAACTATTATAGCAAATTTATGACTTATATGGTCAAAATGAAGTGCTTTTCATTCTAAAATTAACAATCCCTTATTGCTAAGACATTATTAACAGTACAGCAAAAAGAGGCTACACTTGGGTAACCTCCATTCGCTAGCTATAGTTTTTTTACAAACCTTACTCTGCCAAAATGCTCGCAATCTTAGTATTAATCAAATCAATCGCCACAACGTTTGACACTCCTTCTGGAATGACAATATCTGCATAACGCTTGGTTGGTTCAATAAACTGATGATACATCGGTTTGACAACTGTTGTATACTGGTCAATGATACTTTCTAAACTCCGACCACGTTCAACCATATCACGCTTAATACGACGGATAATACGAATATCATCGTCCGTATCTACAAATAACTTGATATCCATCAATTCACGTAAGCGTGCATCTTCCATGACCAAGATACCTTCAACAATAAAAACATCTTGAGGCTCTTGACGATAAGTCTTATCACTGCGAGTATGAATCGTATAGTCATAAATAGGAATATCAACTGGACGTCCTGAAATCAACTCTTTAAGGTGTTGAATCATTAAATCCGTATCAAAGGCTAAGGGGTGGTCATAATTCGTTTTCACACGCTCCTCAGGCGTCAAGTGAGACTGGTCCTTGTAATAAGAATCATGCTCAATCATGGCAATCTTAGCATTCGGAAAATTATCTAAAATAGCATGAGAAACACTTGTTTTTCCTCCGCCTGAACCACCAGTAACACCGATAATAATAGGTCTATTACGCATAAGTACCTGCCTTCCAAAAAAATCTCCTCATTTATTTTACTACAAATTCCCAAAACTTGCTAGGTTGTTCAAAAAGAAGTTTTTATCAGACAGACCTGAGCTTGAAAACATGGTATAATAGTACAGAAATAAGGTATACACCACCTAGATAAGGAAAGACACTATGTTTGACAAACTCCCTCAACTCCTGAAAGATAAGCAAGTAGAACTTGGATTATCCGAAGCAACACCAATTCAAGAAGCCATCTTTGACCCTATCATTGAGGGAAAGAATATCTTGGCTATCAGCCCAACAGGATCTGGAAAAACCTTGGCTTATCTTTTACCAAGTCTGATGAAGCTAAAACCAAAGAAAAGCCAACAGCTTTTGATACTAGCACCCAATTCTGAACTTGCTGGGCAAATTTTTGACGTTACAAAACTCTGGGCGGAGCCATTGGGTTTAACAGCTCAACTTTTTCTATCAGGCAGTAGTCAAAAACGTCAGATTGAACGGTTAAAAAAAGGCCCAGAGATTCTGATTGGAACAGCTGGACGTCTCTTCGAATTGGTTAAACTCAAAAAAATCAAAATGATGTCCGTTGAAACCATCATCCTTGATGAATTTGATGAGCTTCTGAGTGATTCTCAATACCATTTTGTAAAAAGTATCATCAACTACACCCCACGCGATCATCAATTGATTTACGTCTCAGCAACCAACAAGCTGGATACAGACGTACTAGTACCTGATACCTTGACTATTGATCTGTCACATCAACTCAATGATAACCTTAAGCACTACTACATCATTGTTGATAAGCGTGACCGTTTAGAATTGCTTCGTAAGTTATCCAATCTCCCAGACTTTAGAGCTTTAGTCTTTTTCAATAACCTATCTGACCTCGGGGCCATTGAAGAACGCCTACAGTTTAACCAATCCTCTGCTGCATCTCTAGCCAGTGATGTGAATGTCAAGTTCAGAAAAGTCATTTTGGACCGCTTCAAATCTCACGAGATCAATCTTCTCTTAGCTACCGATTTAGTCGCAAGGGGTATTGATATTGATTCTCTTGAGGCTGTGGTTAATTTTGAAGTCCCGCGTAGTCAAGAAACCTATACACATCGTGCTGGCCGTACGGGACGTATGGGAAAAGAAGGTGTTGTCATCACACTAATTAGCCATAAAGAAGAACTTAAGCAGTTGAAAAAATTCGCATCCGTCTCAGAAATCTATCTCAAGAGCCAGCAATTTTACAGCAAATAAGCTTCTCCAGTACAGTTTTAATCTCCATTAGTGACATAAAAAGTTGACCAAAATATTTTAAATTAGGACTGGGTTCTGTCTTACACAGAACTCAGTCCTTTTAGTATAACTTGTTGTTTATGGTCTTGATTTTTATAGTCCTTTAGTTTCTGTATAGTATTTGTTATACTATACTTATGAAAAGTTACGGAATAGATTTTAGAAAACGAGTTATTGCTTATGTAGAGACTGGTCATTCCAAAAAAGAAACGTGTCAGTTA